>CAZDMM010000886.1:0-3344 GCA_964505845.1 uncultured Caldilineaceae bacterium | reverse complement strand
GCTCTGTAGATTAAGGGCCAGGGTACGCGAGGCCAGCGAATAATCGGTGGCCGCCACGCCGCACAGGCGATAGGCCAGGTAATCGGCCATGTTCAGCCAGCGCACGGTGCGGCCAAAAGCCTCCGGCTGGTTCTCTTTAAGCCAGAGCAGTTTGCCCAGCCCAAAAATAGGCTGCAGCGAGAGGCCGGAAATATCAAACAAGCGGTCTTTGACGAGGGTGCGGTCCAGCCACTCTACCTGCGGCTGGGTGCGCCGGTCAAACCAGGCGATCACGTCATAGGTGGGGCGGTCGTGGGCATCCAGGGGCACAGCGGACTCGCCCATGCTGGCTACGGCCACGCTGACAATCCGGCGGGCGTCATCCACCTGGCCGGTAGCCTGGCGCAGCGCAGCGGCGGCGCACTGCCACAACTCTTCGGCCTGATAGTAAGCCCAGGTGGGCTGGGGATAGTAGGTGGGGGTGGGGATGCTGGCCTGGGCAAGCGGCCGGCCGGCGAGGTCAAAGATAACGGCTTTGATACTGGTGGTGCCCAGGTCTACCCCGGCCAGCAGGGGTGTGCTAGAAGCGGGAGTCATGGTAATCGGTTAATCCTTTACATTTAGCCGGGGGCTATCTTATCCTTTGACTGCCCCCAGGGTTAAACCGCGCACAATGTAGCGCTGGGCCAGCAGGGCCATAATGGTAGGGGGCAGCATGGTCAGCAAGACGCGGACGCCGACAAAGTGAAACTGCACCCCGCGGGTGTGCTCGGCCCCGGCAATAATGACCGGCATGGGGATGGCGGATTTATTGGTCAGCGAGAGCGCAAAGAGGAACTCGTTCCAACTAAAGGCCAGGCATAAAATCCAGGCGGCCACCAGGCCGGGGGCCACCAGCGGCAGGGCAACCTGGGTAAAAGCTTGAAAGCGTGAAGCCCCGTCCACGCGGGCGGCTTCTTCTAACTCAACCGGCAGCTCGCGGAACATCTGGCTGAGGATAATCACCGGCAGGGGCAAGGTAAAGGTGGCGTTGAGCAGCACCAAGGCCCACACCGTGTCGAGCAGATTTACCGTGCGCATAATCAAGAAAAACGGGATGACAAATAACACCGGCGGCATGATCCGCTGGGAGAGGAACCAGGTGGTAAAGAAGTTGTTATCAGGCCGGTTGAAGCGGAATCGGGCCAGGGCATAAGCGGCCAGGGTTCCCAAAATTGTAGACAGCGTGGCCCCCCCGACGGCTATGATGGTGCTGTTGAGCAAGGCCTGGCGAGTTTCTGGGATGGCCAGTTCTGAAGCCCAGTTTTCCGCGGTGGGCGCAAATTGCAGCAGTGGAATCCACGTTGGCTGAAAGGTTTCGGCCGGCTTTTTAATGGAGTTGATAAAGGCCCAGTAAAAAGGAAATACAACCCAAAACAGGGCCACGACCACCAGAATCCCAAATACAATCTTGCCTGCCGGATTTGTAGTTCTATCTTTCATGGCCTACCTCATGCTTGATACAGGTCACGAATGCGACCAAACAGTAACGAAATGATAATGCTGACAATGATGAGGAGTAAAAAGCCTTGCGTAGCGGCATAGCCATGGTCAAAGAAACGCAGGGCGGTGCGGTAGGTGAACAGGCTGTAAACTTCGGTGGCGCGGCCGGGGCCACCCAGAGTCAGGCTGGAAGGGATGTCGAAAACTTTAAAAGCTTCAACCAGCCGCAGTAGCAGAATCAACCACAAGATGGGTGACATCAAAGGCAAGGTGATATGGCGGAATAACTGGAAACCGGATCCCCCATCAACCTTGGCGGCTTCATAAATATCCTCAGGTAAGCTTTGCAAGCCGGCCAGGGCGACCAGGAAAACAAAGGGAGTCCACTGCCAGATGTCAATGATCATCACCGCGATGGGGGCCCAGGTAGGGTTAGACAGCCAGGGCGGCGGGGTAAAGCCCAGCGCGGTAATGAGCGCATTGACCGGCCCGTTAGTTTCATAAAAGAGGGTAATCCCCAAATACCCCATCGCCACCGGGGTAGCAAAGAGGGGTAAGGTCATGATGGCCCGCCACACGTTTTTGCCTACCAACTCCCGATTAAAGACCAGCGCCAGGCCAAACCCCAGGATCATCTCAATCGTTACCGTGACGGCCACGAATTTCAGCGTAATCCATAAGGCATTGTGCAGGTTGGCGTCGGTGAAGAGACGGCCAAAATTGCCCAGGGCAACGAATTGGTTAATTTTGCCGTAGCGAAAGCTAAAAAAGCTGGTGTAGATGGCGTAAAGCAGGGGGAAAATCGTAAAAATTAAAATCCAGGCCACAGCCGGCAAGAGGAACACATATTTGCTGTTATCTTCGCGGCTGCCGCGCCGGGATATTTGCTGTTCGGCCGGTACATTTAGGGATGAATTGATGGACGCCAATTGACAACCCTCCTACTTCCTTCTCAAAAGAGGTACGACGCACCCCTAAGCGCAGTGCGTCGTACCTGAGATAAACGGTATTTAACTATTTGAAGCCCAGCGAGGATTTGTAGACTTCCAACTGCTGGTCGCGGCCCAAGCGGTCGGTGATTTGCTCAAAATCGGCTACGGTAGCCTTGAGAGCCTCTTCAGGGGATTTTTGCTTGGTGGCTGCTTCGGAGAGATGAATGTCCAAAGCCGTCCAGTACTCAAAGGTGCCGGGGATACGCAGGTACGGGAACTGCTGCGGGGCATTGAAGTTGCCGTAATATGCCTTGGTGTAATCTTTGATGTCCTGCTCATCCCAGCCGGCGGCCAGATAATCTTCCAGTTTGGCCGTGCCGTCGGGCGGCAAGAAGTGGCTAAAGCGGCCAGGGTCGGCCCCGTCCCAACCACGGGCGGCATAGACGGCCGATTTCTCTTTGGTGGCCATCAAGGCTAACAGGTAGTAGGTAGCCTCAGGGGCCTTGGAGAACTTGGAGATAACGCCGGCCCAGGAGCCGCCGGTGGTGTTGCCGACCATATTGGGTTGGTCGGTTTTGACCCATTCACCCTTGGCGATGTTGTAATACTCGGTGGTGCCGGGGATAGGCGCTGCCCCAATCTTACCCTTCACCTGGCTGCCTTCCTGCTGCGCCAGAGCGCCCAGGTCGCCCCAGGTAAAGGTTAAGGCAGCCTGACCGCGCAGGAAGTAGTCCCAGCTTTCACCCAGGCTCCAACCCATCATGGCTTCGGGGCCAAACTGGATCAGGTCAACCAGGGTTTCCATGGCCTTCACGTGGCCGGGGCTGTCGAGGAGCGGCTTCATGTCTTTGGGGTCAAACCAGTACAGGTTGGGGTTATCCGGTCCGATGACGAAGGGGGCCGAGAAGGACATGAAGTGGAACATACCCTGTTGGGCAACTTTAAGGTGCA
>CAZDMM010000885.1:0-3345 GCA_964505845.1 uncultured Caldilineaceae bacterium | reverse complement strand
ATGATGGCTTGTGGGGCCTGGTCAATTTAGACCTGAGCACGGGCAAAACTCAGCCCCTCACCGCAGATGCTCAGAGTCATTCCCCCGCCTTTTCTCCCGATGGCAGTAAGCTGGCCGTGAGCTATCGCCAGGATGACCACTGGGAAGTGCATGTATTAAACGCCGATGGCAGTGGGGCCGCCCGCCTGACCGAAACATCCTACCTGACCTGGGTTCAGCAAGAGCTTAACGGGCAAGCGCCCCACTCCTATAGCAACGCCGCGCCGGCCTGGTCGCCCGACGGCAGCCAGCTTGCCTTCTTAACCAACCGCACCGGCCGCTGGGAAATTTGGGTGATGAATACGGATGGCAGCAGCCAGCGCCCGCTGTTTTCGCCGGATGTTTTGGCCGGCCTTACCTTGCAGTATGACGGCATGGATGAGCGCGTGCTCTCGTGGCGGTAAGAGTGGAGTAGGGAATGTCTTCATCCTCGACAGCCCCACAAATTTTGGTTGTGGATGATGACCTGGATCTGGTCCGCCTGGTGCGGGCTTACCTGGAAAAAGCCGGCTTCCGGGTGACGGCGGCCTACGACGGCGCAACCGCTTTGCGTATGCTGCGCCACGACCGCCCGGCCCTGGTAGTGCTCGACTTGATGCTGCCCGATCAAGACGGTTGGGATATTACCCGGCTGGTACGGGCCGACCCCGGCTTAAGCCAGACGCCGATCATCATGCTGACCGCCCGTATTGACGACACCGATAAGATCATCGGCCTGGAACTGGGCGCCGATGACTATATCACCAAACCCTTCAACCCCCGCGAGGTGGTGGCGCGGGTGCGTTCTGTGCTGCGGCGCAGCCAGGCTAGCGGTTTTATGAATCAGCGGCGGGTGCTGCAATTGGCCGGCCTGATGCTGGACCTGGACCGGCGCGAAGTAATGGTTAACGGGCAGCCGGTGGAACTGACCGCCACAGAATTTAACCTGTTGAGAACCTTGATGGAAAGTCCTGGTTATGCCTTTACCCGGAGCGAGCTGATTGAACAGGCTATGGGCTATGAGTATGAAGGCTCTGAGCGGACTCTGGACAGCCATATGCGCAACCTACGCCACAAAATTGAGCCTGACACCGACGAGTATACCTATAACCAAACCGTTTATGGAGTGGGGTATCGCCTGGTGGGACCGTGAGTATGGAGTAAATGATGAATAAACTGTGGGTGCGTTTGAGTTTAGGCTTCAGCGGGGTTGTCTTGGCGGCGGTGTTTGTGGTGGCTTTAACCGGTTATCTGGTGGGCCGGGCCGACCCCAGGCTTGACCGCTCGTATGCTCCTAAAAGATTGGTGGCCGAACTGACCAACTATTATCAAGCCCGCCATAGTTGGAACGACAGCTACCTGCTGCTGAAGGGCGCTCAAACCGTCCTGGATAAACGGGGCGAGCGTACCCCCATTTATTTTTTAACCGATGCCGGGCAGCATGTCATCTACCATCCTCAGGCGGAGCAAATTGGCAAACCCCTCAACCAGATAGACAAGCTGGAAGCCTGGCCGATTCAATCCAGCGACCGAATTATAGGCTACCTGGCCTTAGGGCCTGCTCCTCCCAGGGAAGCAGAGGGAACCTCGCTTGATTTTGTGGCTTTTTTGGGGCGAGTTTTGCTCACCGTGGCCTCCATTGCCGGGATTGGGGGCATTATCTTTGGGGTGGTCATGAGCCGAACCCTGACCGCGCCGCTGAACAACCTGTCTGAAGCCGCCAGGGCTATTGCGGCCCGCGACCTCAGCCGGCGGGTGGCCGAAAAAGGCAGCGCCGAGTTAAAGGCCGTGGCTCGCTCTTTTAACGAGATGGCCGCCGCTTTGGAACAGGCCGAGCAACTGCGGCGCAACCTGCTGGCCGATGTGGCCCACGAGCTGCGCACTCCGCTGGCCGTTTTGCAGGGTAATCTGCGCGCCATTTTGGACGAAGTCTACCCGCTGGATCAAAATGAAATGGCCCACCTGTATGAGCACACCCGCTTTTTGAGCCGGTTGGTCAATGATTTGCATGAACTGGCCCAGGCCGAAGCCGGGCAATTACCCTTTAACCTGCAAGAGACCGATTTGGCCCAGCTTGTTAAAGCCACCACCGAAAGTTTTAGGCCGGGCGCGGATGAGAAAGGAGTTACCCTGACCACCAACCTGCCCCCCGACTCGCCCACCTTGCCGGTTGACCCCGCCCGCCTAACCCAGGTATTGCAAAACCTCTTAGCCAATGCCCTGCGCCATACCCCCCCCGGCGGCCGGATTACCATTCAACTTGAGGCCAAAGCCGAGGCCGTCTACCTGGCCATCTCCGATACCGGCGACGGCATCCCCGCCGAATACCTGCCCTATGTTTTTGACCGCTTCTACCGCACCGACTCGGCCCGCAGCCGGGATCGCGGCGGCGCCGGCCTGGGGTTAGCCATTGCCCGCGCCATTGTAGAGGCGCACGGCGGCCGGATTAGCGTAACCAGTCCGGGAACGCCGGGCCAGGGCAGCACCTTTACCCTCCGGCTGCCCTACCAGGGTATTTACCCTTCTAAACTACCCTGAATGGTAGAGTCCAGACCTTCCCGGAAGCTAACTTTTCCGCCAATCTTCCACAGACCTAATTGACATCAATTCTGGAAAACAATATAATGGCGCATCAGGCATAGCAAGGGGGGTGGTAAGCAGAAACAAGCGCCTGTTGGCGTGCGCCCAAACGTCAAAATCAGGTAGTGGTATGCCCCGGGGTACTGTTTATCCCACGATGGTAAAAAAAATAATTATTGTTGCCCTGCAAAGGAGGAGAGTAATGAAAGCAAAGCGTTTTATCCCCACGATATTAACCCTGTCGGTATTGTTAAGTTTAATATTATCTGGCTGCGGCGCCGCCCCCACGCCCGATGTAGCCAAAATTGAGGCTGAAGCCCAGGCAAAGGTGGCGACTGCCCAGGCCCAGGTAGAAGCCGCCAAAGCTGAGGCCGAAAAAGCCGGCTCCGAAGCGGCCGCCTCGGCCCAGGCTACCGCCCAGGCGCTCCAGGCTGAAGTTGAGGCCGCCAAGCAAGAAGCTCAAAAGGCCGAACAAGAAGCCCAAAGTGCGGCCGGCGGTGCGGCTAAAGGCATGATGACCGAAGTAGGCGAGGGTGAAGGCGAAGTGGCCATCGTGGCCTGGGCCGGCTACATTGAGCGCGGCGAAACCGACAAAAATTATGACTGGGTGACCGGTTTTGAAGCCGACACCGGCTGCAAAGTGTCGGTTAAAGTGGCCGCTACCTCCGATGAAATGGTCGCCCTCATGAACGAAGGCGGGTTTGACCTGGTAACCGCCTCCGGCGACGCCAGCCTGCGCCTGGTTTA
>CAZDMM010000884.1:0-3358 GCA_964505845.1 uncultured Caldilineaceae bacterium | reverse complement strand
AGGGTAGGCAAGAGCAGGATTTTCAGAATGAAAGGATAAAAAATCCTTCAATTCTACTGATCCTGCTCTGACCTTTGGCCGTAATGTTAAATCTGTCAGTCAATCAGGCCACAAGGTTAAATTAGTCAGTCAACCAGCCTCCGAGAGGTAATTGGTAATGCCTAATCCGTAAAACGTAATGTCTTAAGGTTAAACTAACTTTAATCAAAAAGACATTACGCCTTACGCATTACGTTTTATTCATCCCGTCTGGATGCGCGGATCCAGGTAAGAGTACAGCAAGTCGGCAATCAAGTTAGCCAGGATAACGCTGACAGCCAGGAGCAAGAAGGCGCCTTGCAATACCGGGTAATCCTGCCGCCCGACAGCCTCCACCACCGCCTGCCCCAGCCCCGGCCAGGAGTAGACGGTTTCAACCTCGATGGCGCCGGAAACGGTAAAACCCAGGTTCAGCGCCACGATGGTAACGGTGGGCAGCAAGGCGTTGGGCAGGGCGTGGTCGCGCAGAATTTGAAAGGTGTTCAACCCTTTGGCTTTGGCGGTGAGAACATAATCTTCTGAGAAGATTTCAAGCACGGCGCTACGCATAAAAAGGGTGTACTGCCCGGCATAGATGAGGCTGTAGGTTAGGGTGGGCAAGAGCATGTGGCGGCCAATATCCAGCCATCTATCCCAAACGGTTGCAAAATTTCCGCCGGGATCAATTTTACCGCCGATGGGCAGCCCAAACTGGCTGCTGCCCCAAAAGAGCAAGATCATGCCAAACCAAAATGTGGGGCAGGCCCAGGCCATCAAAGCGCCCAGCAGAGCAGAGTAATCAATGAGGGTGCGAGATTTCCAGGCTGCAATCAGGCCCAGCAAGACCCCCAGGATAATCGAGAGGATGGTGCCGGGGCCAATCAGCAGGATGGTGTTCCACAGATTCTCGCTCAAGATGGTGGTGACCGGGCGCTGCTGGTGAAAGCTGACCCCCATCTCGCCTTGCAAGAGGTTGATCACATAGCGAAAGAACTGAGTATCCAGAGGGTTGACCCCGCAACTGCCAAATTGGAATGGTGAAACTTTTTCAACACAATTGATAACCGGCTTATCCAGCCCAAAGCGAACCCGGATAGCTTCGACGGTTTCCTGGGTTAAGCGGGGGTCGCGCACCGCTCTGGCCGGGTCGCCGGGCAAGATACGGAACAGGAAGAAATTGAGAACCACCACAAAGATGATGGTAAAACCAGCCCAACCGATTTTTTTAAGGGCGTAGGTGTTCATCGAATACTCCCCGAAGCAGGGAGCAGGTAGTAAAAGCCTATCCGAAAACTAGCGGGCCGGGCTCCCACGCCCGGTTCAGCGGCGGCGTGGAAGCCGCCGCTGCTGAGGTTTTCGGATAGGTAGTAAGGAGTAGCGAGTAAGGGAATAAAATATTCCCCCTACTCCCTACTCCTTACTCCTTACTTCCTACTGTACCCGCTCAATCACGGTCAGCGAAGAGGGATCTATCAGGTTAATCTTGAGCTGGTCGGTAATCCACCCTTTGAAACGATCATTGCGAAAAGCCTGCACCTTTTTCTGGTAGTACGGAATAATATAAACGACTTCATCAAAGGTGATTTTTTGCATCTCCCAAACCAGCTCGCGGCGTTTGTCTGGATCAAGTTCTGCCGCCTGTTTTTGGTATAATTCGTCAAATTTAGGGTTAGAGTAACCAGTTTCGCTGTTGCCGGTAGGGATATCGGAGGTGCGATAAATCGTCAAAACATCGTCGGGGTCTGCGCCAAAGCTCCACCCCCAAATGATAATGTCATAATCAAAAGCGGGGCAGCAGGCAGTGGTCAGCGCATCGGGGTCAAAGGCTTGGGGCAGCAGTTTGACCCCAATCTGTTTCCAACTGGCCGCCAACAAATCGGCAATCCGGGGAGCCTCAGGAATATCGTTAGGCCAATAAAGGCGAAATTCCAAAGGCTTGCTGCCGTCGGGCATGTCGCGCACCCCATCGCCATCCTTATCCTTATAACCGGCTTCGTCCAGGATTTGGTTGGCTTTGGCAATATCAAAGGCGTAATCTTGTAAAGAGTCGTTATACCACTTGCCCTGTCCAATCGGCACAAGGGTTCGTCCCGGAGTGCCCAGGCCCAGCAAGGTAACGTCAATGATGTTTTGCTTGTCGGTGGCGTGGGCCAGGGCCAGGCGCACATTGCGATCAAGCAGGGCCGGGTGACCGGTGCATTTGCCGCCGGCGTCTTTGGGGCAGTTTTCGGGCGTCACCTGGTTAAAGTAAATATCACGGACATCCGGCGCCGCCGGGTCGCCAATCACCAGGGTAATATCCTTGTTGTTACGCAAGGTGGGTACCGCCGTATTGGGCATCTCTTTAATTATATCCACCTGACCGGTGACTAAAGCCTGCACCAGGGCGTCGGGATTATTGAAAGTCTGAAAAACCACCTCGTCAACCTTGGGGGCGCCGCCATAGTAATCCTTGTTAGCCACCAGCCGGACAAATTCATTTTGCTTATATTCAGCAATCTTAAACGGCCCGGTGCCGATCATCTCCAGGTTTTCAAATTCGGCGGCTGCTTTGCCTTCGTTATATTTGGACCAGATGTGTTCGGGTAAGATGTATTGGAGATACAATTTATTTTCCATGTAGGGGATGGGAAAGGACAGCTTGATAATGACTGTTGTATCATCTTTGGCTTCGACGCTTTCAAAGGTTTCGCCGTAGGTGCTCATAAAAGGGAAATCCGCATGGCTCTTGTAAAGGTTGAGGGTAAAAGCGACATCTTTAGCGGTCAAGGGTTTGCCGTCGTGCCACTTTACGCCTTGTTTGATTTTAAAGGTCCAGGTTTTGCCATCATCTGAAATCGTCGAGTTTTCGACCAGGGCGGGCTTAAAGGAGCCATCCAGGGCCAGGTCATACATTTGGTCATACACTAATTCAAAAATATCGTAGGCCTCTTCCAGAATCGCGGTGCCGGGGTTGAGAGTATCGGGAGAGCCGGCCCAGCCGATGCGCACCGTGCCGCCGCCGGCGCTCTTTGCCGGGGCTTCGGCGGCGGCGCTCTCGGTAGCGGGTGCTTCAGCCGGCTTTTCGGCGGCAGGTTTCTCGGCGGCCGGGCTGCTCTCGGCCGGTTTTGCCGGCGGCGTTCCTCCGCTACAGGCGGCCAGGAGCAGCGCCATTACCCAAAAGACAAGCCAGTTCTTCTTTATCATCTCATATCCTCCTTAATAGATAAATCACCCTAAACCATAAAACTCTTGGGTGGGTTTTCCATCCGCAAAATAGGCCGATCGAATTTGAACGGCTCCAGGTTGCTTTCGGTGCGGCCCTGCAAGGCCAGCTCGCTCAGGATTTTGCCGATGAGCG
>CAZDMM010000883.1:0-3368 GCA_964505845.1 uncultured Caldilineaceae bacterium | reverse complement strand
GCACGGCGTTTGGCCCCTGCCCCATCAGCGGAATCAACGCGCCGGTATAAGCCTCAAATTGCGGGATATATTTTTCATACAGAAAGTTCTGGTCGGCCTGCTGCGCTTGCAGCAGCGAAAGGCGGGCCGGTTTGCTCCAGGCGCGCACATCTTTGAGAGCCTCGGTGCTGGTCAGATAGCGGCCCAGGTCCATCACCAGTTTCAACCGCTCCGGGTCTTTCTGCTTGGTCACACCCAGGCCATGCACCCCACCCCACACGGTGGGCTGGCCGTTTTTCCCGTAGGGGAAAGGAACCAGCAGCAGCTCAAATTTTTCTTTCTCCGACAGTTTCTCCACATCGGTCACAATGCCCCAGGTATTGATCATGGCGATGCGCTGCTGCAAGAAATTGGTGTCTAAATCCACCGAGCCGGTGCCGCTGCCGGGGAAGGCCACGCCGGCTTCCACCAGGCCCTTCAGCGCCTTAAAAGCATCAATGGTATTCTGGGTATTGATGGTTACTTTGCTTTCATCCCCCTGCTTGTACAGGTGGTCGCCCCAGGCCTCGGCCATCGTGTAGGCCCCGTCGGTGGCAAAGCCGACCCCGTACACATCGGTTTTGCCGTCGCCGTCGCGGTCAAAGGTAACCGCTTTGGCGGCTTCGGCAAATTTTTCAAAGGGCCAGGCATAATCCGGGGCTTGAGGCAATAAATTCTCAACCCCCTTCTCTTTGAACAGGCTCACATTAATCGCCAGATGGTTGGCCTGGGTGATATAAGGCCAGAACCACTGCTTGCCATTCCAGGCGCTCAATTCCAGGTCCTTGGGCAAAAAATCTTTGCGGTCTTCGTCGGTCATGAAGGAGTCAATCGGTTCCAACACATCCTGGGAGGCGTATTTGCTAAAGTAGGATTCATCCACCCACACAATATCGGCGATATTGCCGGCGGCCACCGCCGTATCATACTTGGCGTTGATATCCACATCCTGGCCGTTCAAATCTTCCAGTTCCACTTTGACCCCTGGATGTTGGGCTTCCCATTTAGAGACGCGGTCCTTCCACCAATCCAGCGGCTGGCCGTTCGGCTCGACTCCGGTCAGGCCGTTCCACTGGCTCCAAATCCACAGGCGGATGGTCTGCCCTTGAGCCGCAGCCGGGGCCGGCTCTTCCTTTTTTTCTTCAGCCGGGGCGGCCGCTTCTTCCTTCTTCTCTTCCGCAGCCGGAGCGGCCGCTTCCTTTTTTTCTTCCTGGGCCGGCGGCGCCGCCGGTTGCGCCCCACACGCCCCCAGCAACATCAAGAACAAAGCCGCTACCATAACCAATACTGCCATACGTTTGATAGACATAAGTCTCCTCCTAAAACAAATGAATTTAATTTTTTCCAGGATTTCCGCCAAGCGATTCATCAGAATGTCGGACTCCTCGTGGCGAAACTGAGTTTCGCCACGCAATTGGGTGTCCAAACTGAGTTTGGACACCAGCCAAAAATATTTTGCTTTGGCTCTCCTCCTTTCCCCTCTGCGAAAAATTATCGCACCGTAGGGCGGCATCCCCATACCGCCCACCCGCAGAGGCATGGGGATGCCTCTGCTACGGTATTTTCATCTCTGTACACAGGTTTGTACCCACTCCTCACAAGTTGAGGTGATAAAGTTCGGCCGCATTTTGACTCATCAAACGTACCGCTACCGCCTGAGCCAGGGTTTGGCTCCACCCTTCCACTGCAATTTTTTCGGCCAGGGTTTGAGCCAGCAGGCGGCGGGTCAGCAGCAGCGCGCCATAGGTCTGCTCAAGGTGCAGGCAGTCGGCGCTAAAGGCCAGGATTTTGTTGGAAGGGACGCTGTCCAACCACTCGCCCATGGCCCGCCGGTAAGCCGCCGGTGCGATGTAGGCCAGCCAGCCCGCCTCAAGGTAAACATTGGGGTGATTCTTGGCCAGCGTACCCATCTCGCCGATAAACGGATAGCCCCCGTGCAGCAGCACAAACTTGGTCTGCCGGTGAGCCTCAAAAAGCGGGTTGAGCAGTAATGGGTTGGCCTGGCGGGTGATGTTGCTCTGCCAGGAGCCATAGCCAATGTGGGTTTGATAGGGCAAGCCAAAAACCCCGGCTCGCTCCGCCACCGCGTGGGCCATGAAATCTTGCAGAGCTTTGGTCTCGACGGCCGAGAGGTTAGCCCGGCCGTAAAGAAGTTCCACCTCAGCCTGGGCCGGCCGGCCGATTTCCAGCGTGCGATGATAGGCCAACATTGACTTGGCCCCCACCGCACCGCACGCTTTAGCCTGCTCAAAAGCGGCCTCAAGCGCCTCCAAATAGGTCGAGAGCGTCCGGGCCGAGCCGCCAAATTGGTGGGCCAGGCGCTCACGCTGGGCCGGGGCAGTGGTCAAAATCCAGTCGTCAAACTTAATCAACGGCCCAAAAAAATCACGATTCAGGGCGTACGGGTCGGCCTCGTCCCCCTGCACCCGCAGAATCAGCCGGATATTGGCCCGCCGCAGCACTTCTCGGTACCAATCGGGCCGGGCGTTGGCCGCCTGAATCTGCTCCGAGAGCTTTTGCCAATTGGCGGCCGTGATGTTTTCATCAGGAAAATGGAATAAATGCCGGAAGGCCAGCAGCAAACTGCGATAAAAACCGGTATTGCGCACGGCCGGCAAATACGGTTCGACCTGTTCCCAATTAAGCGTAGGGCGATTGGCAGCCGGCATCCCGGCGGAGATAAGGTCATCACCCACGTCGGAATTGCGCAGGAGCGTCCACAGGTTGGTGGGCTGGGGGCAGGCTTCCGGCAAAAAGGTATGCTCGTGGCAATCTACCACCGCCAGGCCCGATATATAAGCATGCAGCGACTCAATCATTGGCTGACTCATCGTTACCTATATGCTGGGTCTGTCCAAAGTTTCAGGCGACCCGGTGGGGCAAGTTGGCAACCTGCCTTACAATTTGAACGCACCCTTGTGTTTGCGGCCCACCAAACTCGCCTTTATAATTCCGGCCTACCTGACCGGAAGCTGAGTTTAGACGAGGCTGTGGCGTACCACCAACGCGAAGCGTGAAAATTTGGAGTGACCAGGCAAAACAAGCTTTGCACTCCAGCCAGTCTATTTTCTTAGGAGTGTTTATGAGCGTACCGCACGCCACCGAGAATGAAAATTTGCCCTCACCCCCAACCCCTCTCCCAAAAGGGGAGAGGGGAGCAGGCCAAAGTCCCCTCTCCCTCTGGGAGAGGGTTAGGGTGAGGGCTGTTTACGAAGGAGAACCAAAATGTCCAACCTTCCCACCACCCCTGAGCTGGCCGGAGAAGTGGCCGTTGTCACCGGCGCGGCGCAAGGCATTGGGGCCGCCATTGCCCGCAAATTTGCGGCGCACGGGGCGCGAGTCGCCCTGGC
>CAZDMM010000882.1:0-3369 GCA_964505845.1 uncultured Caldilineaceae bacterium | reverse complement strand
TATGACTACCTGCCCACAATACTCACACCGATCCGTGCCGAGTTCCAGCGTACCGCCGCAGTGGGGACAGGCAAAAGATTCCGGTTTGATGGGTTCACCGGCTTTGATGAGGGCGGCATTCACCTCGGCCAGTTGGCTGCG
Source organism: uncultured Caldilineaceae bacterium (assembly GCA_964505845.1). Classification (GTDB taxonomy): domain Bacteria; phylum Chloroflexota; class Anaerolineae; order 4572-78; family J111; genus DSQQ01. The sequence goes on along the minus strand of CAZDMM010000882.1, from coordinate 3,228 downwards.
CAATTCGCCGATGCGGGCCAGGTATGCCTCGCCGGACACCTCGTTGCGCTGTTGCATGTGCTTCAAATCGTTGATGCTTTCATGAAGCATGCGCCGCCGCGCCTTCTGCGCCTCCACCGTCATGCCCTCGGCGCTGACCCGCAGGGTGGGGGCCGGTTTCATGGAGGCAACCAGATAAGCCACCACGGCAATGGCCAGGCAGGCCAGCACCCCGCCCAAAATCGGGGTGTACCAGAAGGGGGCAACCGTTTTTTCCAAAGTATACAGCTTGACTCCCTCCCCATCGGCAATGAGGAAGCCGCCGCCGGGCAGCTTGCCGGTCTCGATGCGCTCGATGATGCCCTGCCCCTGGATGCTGCTCAGGTACATACCGCTACCATCAAACAACGTCACCTTGCCGCTGTCATCCCCCACCATAATCACCGGCCCGCTCTCTTCATCGCCGCTGACCCCGGCCAACTCCTCCACCTTGCCGCCCACACTGTCGCTCCACAACTGCTTACCATCCTGGCTGTAGGCCCATACCCCGCCATCCTTACCGCCGACCAGCACCTCGTTGGTGGCCGGGTTGCCGTCCACCTCTACCGGGCGGATCTCATTGACTGCCTGGCCCAGGTTAGCTTCCCACAAATGTTGGCCGGTATCGGCCTGAAACACCTTCAGCACCCCGTTGACGCCGCCGACCAGCACCCGGCCGGCTAACGGCCCGCCCAGCGGAAAAGCCCGCAAACGGCGCAGCCCGCCGGCAGCCGCCGTGCGCCACAACTCCTGTCCCTGGCCGTCCAACACGATCACCGGGCCGCTTTCGTCGCCCAGGGCCACCACCTCGCCCGTTTCCACCGGAGCGGTATCCAGCCCGCGGATGACGCCCCTCAACTCGCTGAAACGCCACAACTCCTCGCCCTGGGCCGACAGGGCCACCATGCGGTCGTTCTCGTCGGCCACCACGATTTCGCTGTGGCGGTCGCGCTCAAAATCTACCGCCGCCGCCCGGCCGGGCCGGCCCAGGTTGGCTAACTGCTTTTGCCACAGGGTCTCCCCCTGCCCGGTCAAGGCCGTCACCACCGCCCGCTCACCGTTCCAGGTATAGACAATTATTTCCACCGCATCGTCGCTGTTGAGGTTGCCCAGGGTGGAGGCGATAGGCGCAGGCAGCGCTTTATCGAGCAGCGATTTGCCTTGAGCATCCAGAATCCTGACGCCGTTGTTGTCCTGCACAAAAATGTCACGCTGTTTGTCGCCGGTTAAATCGGTGATGTTGAGGCTGGCGGCGGTGTTGGCTGCCACACCCCAACCGGCCTGGGCTTCCACCTTTTCTCGGCCGGCCAGACCGCTCGTGGTCAGCATGACGGCGCAGGTCATCACCACCGCCATCAACGCTACGGCCAGAATTACAACAAGGAGAGTTCGATTGGATTTCATAGTTTTGTCCCGTTTTGTGATAAAGCGTAAACCGTAAAACGTAAGGTCTTTTTGCGTAAAATCATTACGTTTTACGCGGTACGTTTTACGCGATAAAAAGTGTCAACTTAGCTTGAACCACCCTGCAAGTGCTGATACCCAAACTTCATCACGTGCAAAATATCCCAGGCGTCAAAGTCGACGGTGGTGGCGGCGGCGAGGGTGATGCGGCCATCCCGCGCTTCGCCTTGTTGCAACACAAAGCGGCTGTTGGGAATGGCGGTGTTGGGTTCGATGGGCAGGAGTTCATACGCGCCGGGGTTGACGCTGATGGAAAGTTGCAATTCATACTGGCTCTGGCTGGAGCCGGCTCGCCACTTGTTTTTGCCGCTGCGACGGCTGCGCTTATAAAAGCCTTGGCGTGCTTTGACCCGGTCAACCATGGACAGCCGCAGCACGTTGCCATCGTACAGCTTGGTTTTGAGGCGTAGCCACTCGTCTCGATAATACACAATCGGCTGGCCCGATTGGCTGCTTTTTTGGCGAATGGTTTTGCTCTCCTGCTCCGGGCCGGTCAAATCCAGCCAACCGACCAGGGTGTGCTGGGGGGCCAGGTCATCCTTGATGGTTTCAAAAAGAGTTTGGGCCAGGCCAAAACGGGGGCCAAACTGCGGTCCCTGCCCCTGCCGCCGCAGCCAAATGAGGCCAAAAATGGCTCCTGCCCACAGGGTCAACGCCACCAGGCTGAAGGTGAGAAAGTTGTAGCCCAGGGCAAAATCGGCGCATACAAAGGGGAGGCCGGCGGGAAAGAGCAGCCACAACCAGCGGCGCTGGCGTTTGCGTTGGACTTGATAACTTTCGCCCTGCTGCAGCGCCTGCTTCATCACCTGGGCAATATCGCGCGGCGATTGGTTGAAATCCATAAAGACGCGCTGGGCCGTCTTGCCGGTGGCCGGTGGTACGGGCCGGTGAGCCGGCGCAGCCGGAACCGCGCTGGGGGCAGCGGGCGCAGCCTCCGCTTTAACGGGCGCGCCGCAAGACGGGCAAAATTTGGCTCCTGGTTTTAGGGGAGCATGACAAGATTGACATTCCATCGTGTTCTGGCTCCAATGGCGCGAATAGGGTGATTAGATTAAAATGAAAATGTGAATTCTAGCATTCTTTACACCGCCTTCGACGTGGTACCCAGCCCTAAAGGGGCCAGCACCCACATTACCTACTTTACCCAGGGTTTGGTTGAGGCCGGTTTTGAGGTGACGCTCATTACTGCCGGAACCGCCACGCTGCCGGAGCGAGATAGTTACGCCGGGGCTACCCTGCTGCGCACCCCGCCCGGCGACGACCCCAACTTTTTGCAGCGCGCCCTTGATTTTGGCGACTTTGTGCTGGCCCACGTCGCGGCGGCTGAACCCTACCAGGTAGCGCATGTTCGCTCCATCTGGAGCGGTTTTCCGCTGGCCCAAGCCAAAGCGCGTTACGGCTACAAGCTGCTGTATGAAGTCAACGGCCTGCCCAGCATCGAGATGAAGTACCACTACCCGGCCCTGCGCGGCACGCCTGCCCTGGACAAAATCCGGGAGCAGGAACTCGCCACCCTGCACCTGGCCGATGCCGTCATTTGCCCCTCGCGGGTCACGGCCAGCTACCTCATCAGCCTGGGCATCGCCCCCGAAAAAATCACCATCATCCCCAACGGCATTGACCCCGACCTCTTTCACCCAACGCCTGCTACTCTACCTCATTTACCCACCGCCACCAACAACGGACAGCAATCAATCTCCAATACCCAAAGGGCACGCTGTCTCCAAAAATATGAGCACAAATCTC
>CAZDMM010000881.1:0-3375 GCA_964505845.1 uncultured Caldilineaceae bacterium | reverse complement strand
GTGTCAAGTGTCAAGTGTCAAGTGTCAAGTGTCAAGTGTCAAGTGTCAAGTGTCAGGTGTCAAGTGTCAAGTGTCAAGTGTCAGGTGTCAGGTGTCAAGTGTCAAGTGTCAGGTGTTGAGTGTCGGGGTTTAGGTAAAAATGACGTGGCAGGATGGGAAGTTACATCAATTCTATCACAAGGTTATAGTGATGTCAATATCGCAAAAATATTATCTTGATGTAACAAGGAGCTACGCACTGGGTTCCGGTAAAACACATAGAGCAGAATTATCGGAAAATCAGCATAAAAATTCTTTAATTCTGTAAATTCTGCTCTAAGCCGTGGTTTACCTTAATTCTGGCAGGTGTGAGTCATTTCAAGATGAAGAGGTACAGGCGGCCCCCGTCAATATCTTGAATGTGGGCCGGGGGACGGCTGCCCAGCCAGCGGGTCAAGGCTTCTTCCGCCGGGGTGGTCACAGCGGCGTCGGCATCGTACAGCCATAAGACATCGGTTTGGGCGCTAATGTTATCAAGCAGAGCGGTGGTGCGAGCCTCAACCGATTGGCCCGGCGGGGCGTAGTCGTCGAGCATGAAGAGACGGTAATCGTGGCGCAGGTAGGGATAAAACCAATCATAAACGGTATGGCTGTTGAGCAAGAGCGCACCTTTAACCCGCTCGCCCTGCAAGCGGGTGATGGTGGCCCGGTAAGGGCTTTGCTGCAAGCGCGACTCCGTGTAGCTGCGGCTCAGTTGCAGCCCGGCCGGAATCGCTCCGAGCAGCAGCAAAACCACCAAAATGGCTAATCCCCAGGCCCGCAGGCGGGCAACCGGGGGCGTGATCCACCGGGGCCAGATAAGCCACAAGAATTCAACAGCCAGCACGCCCAACAAAAAGGTGCGGATGAGCACCGTTGCGGCCAGCAGCCAATGTTCTTCGGGAAACATGATGAAGAAGAAGTTGGCTTCGATGATATTTGCTACACTGAGAAGGGTGGCATAGATTACCCCGCGCAAATTGGGCAAGAGCAGGGCGATAAAAAACAGCGGCCAGCCCAACCACTGTGGGCTGTACCCCTTGGACCAGAGCATGAACAGGCACAGGGTAAAGCCCACAAAGGGGAGTATGGTGCGCGGGGCCTGCCAATCGAGCGGGCGGGTGTAGAAATAGGCATAAACCAGCCCAAATAGGGCTGTGACCAGCAGCCAGGGCACGCGCGTCGGCGGGGCCTGGCCGGGCGTCCAACTCAGGTCGCGCATGTCCAGGGGGATGACGCCGTAATCATAATTGCCGTCAATCAGCGCCCATACTGATTCCCACGGTTGGCGCGCCCCGGTAATTTGCTGTGGGCCGAGGATCAGCGCCGGGTTCATCAGGTAGAAAGGCAGAGCGATGGCGACAACGGTGAGTAGAAAAATGGCGGCGTAGAGGCCGATGCGGGGGAGGTCGAAAGGAATGGTGAATGGCGAATGGCGAATAGCGAATGGGTAATGGGTAATCTCTAATTTCTTATTTCTAATTTCTATTTTTCGTTGTGAAAATTGTTGAATCGCCGCCGGCATCAAAATAAAGGGGATGAGTTTAATCATAAAGCCGACGCCGGTAAAAAAGGCGCTGAGATAGGGCCGTTTTTGCAGGAGCAGATAAAGACTCAACAGGAAGAAAAATAAAGGATAGCTCTCAAACCAGCCGGTCAAGGTGTAAACGGGGACAAACAGCGCGGCGTAAATCCAGCAGACACGGAGGGGGGGAGACGAGATTAGAGATTGGTAATTGGTAATTGGAGATTGATTCGCTGATTCGCTGATTCGCCGATTCGCTGATTCATTTAGTTTGAGGGCAAAAAGATACAGCAAAATGAAATTGCCAATCTCAAAGAGCAAAAAAAAGCCGCCCAGGAGCAGGGTGAACCACAAATTGGGGAAAGTCCAGGGGGGCAGAAGAGCGCTGACCTGATAAATGGCAATCATTACCACCGGGAAAAGCGGCGGATAGGTCGTCCAGAGATTGTCGTAGGGGTAATAGCCCTGGCGAGTCAGCTCTGCAAAGGAGCGATACCAGTAAAAATCGGAAAAATCCAGCACCAGCCCGCCGGGTCTAAAGGCGACCAGGGCCAGCACCCGGAAGGTAACAAACAAAATGAGCAGCAGAACGAAATCGCTGTGACGCTGGTACACTGCCTGGAAGCGGGTTAGGCTCCCCAAATCTTTGGGCCAGGTGGGCATACCTTATCTCGATGAGGTGAAGGCGCGGATTTTGCCGGGAGGGAGGTTTTTGGGATTCAGGCTGAGGGCGCGTGAAAAACCAAAAATATAGGTAATCAGCCCGCTGACCGGAATAAACGACCACAGGCTGATGAATCTCACCACCAGCGCGGCCAGGCTGGCCTCGGCGGTGGGCACGCCCAGCAGCGTCAGCAGGGCGATCAGGCCGGCCTCGTACTGCCCCAGCGCGCCCGGCATGATCGGCGCGATGGTCGCCAGTACCCCCACCATCGAACCCACCAGGCTGACCTTAACGGCCACGTTCAGCCCCAAGCCTAGCAAAACGGTGTGGACGATGACGGCATCCAGGACCCAGATAAACAAGCTTTCCAGCAGAATAATCGCCAGCGCCGCCGGTTTTTGGCCCAGGTCGCGCACGGCGTGGATGAGCGCAAAGCCAAAGTCAACGATTTTTTGGTAAAAGGGACGAAGACGCAGAGGAACCATCCGCCAGACCCAGCCCGGCTGGCGCAGCCAGCCTTCCACATTGGGCATCACCAGCAGGGCCACAAAAGCCAGAATAAACAACAGCCCGGTAGCGATGATCAATTGCAGCCATTCCTGAGGCACGTGTCCCTGCAAAGCCCACATGGCCCCGATGATGACCAGCAGCAGCACCGAAAACACATCCAGAGCGCGTTCCGCGGCGATGGAGGCCACCCCTGCGGCGATAGGAACTTTATGATCCTGCTTGAGCATGACCACCCGGCCAATATCTCCGGCCCGGGCCGGTAAAATACCGCTGAGAAACAAACCGGCGGTAAGCAGGGTTTGGCTGTAAACAAACCCGACCGGCCAGCCCATTGTTTTTAAGATACGCTGCCAGCGCAGCCCTCGCGCCACCACGCTGGCATAAAAAGCCACCAAGCCCATCCCCAGCCAGAACCAGTGGACTCGCCGCAGCGTCTCCAGGCTGATGTCAAGGTTGCCCAGCCGCAGCAGCCCAAAAATAGTAACGATACTAAGCACGACAATAATCAACAGGTGAGCGTATTTTTTCATTATAACATAACTTCTTTCTGATACCAGGCCCACAAGTGAGCCAGCCCCTCCTCCACCGGGGTTTGGGGGTGATAGTCTAGCAGGCGGCGGGCTTTGTCAATATTGGCAAAGGTGATTTTTGGCTCGCT
>CAZDMM010000880.1:0-3379 GCA_964505845.1 uncultured Caldilineaceae bacterium | reverse complement strand
AAGGCTCCGGCGAAATCACCTTGTACTCACCGTTCTGAATCTGGACGATGATGTGGGCTTGCCCCAGGGAGGGATCGTTGATTTGGCCGGGGTAAGCTTGACCGGCATGGTTAACAAAGGAGATACCGCCGGTGGTCCCGCGATGGATCATCATTTCGGTCATTTTGGCGACCTTTTTATAATCCTTGGCATTGCCGGCCAGGGCTGCAGATTTGGCCCACACCCAGGTAGTATCGTACACACCGCCGGCGTTAGCCCAACCGGGGGCTTTACCAAACTTAGCCTCATATCTGGCCCGGAAATCATTGCCGATTTTATCGGGCAGCAGACCCAACACGGTGGCCCAGATAATACCATTGGCCGACTCGCCGGCCAACTCTAAAAATTCAGGCACGGAGGGGCCGTATTGTTGGTAAACCAAACAGGGGACAGGGTTGGCCGTAAACTGTTGGGCCATGGCTGCATCATCGGCCGGGTTATAGTCCGTGGTAAAGAGCACGCTGGGGGGATTGTCGCGCACACCAGAAAGCAGTGCGCCCCAATCGGCCACATTGCCGGCGGTAAAGGAGTCTTTGGAAGTTACTTTCCAGCCTAATGCGGTGATCTTTTCCTCAAAGGAGGTCGCAATGAATGAGTCGTAGGGGTCGTCGCCGGCCAGGATCGCCACTGTTTTGCCGGCGGGCAGCTCATACTTGCCATCAGCCACCAGCTTGTCCAGCCACAAGGCAAAACCACCGCCATACCATTCATCGTTGGGGTCGCACTGGAAGATACTCCAATATCTTTCTGGGTCGCTTTGATACCGGTCTGTCCAGGCTTTTTGGGTATTAACATTGTAATAGAGCCGGCCAGCGTCCGCCACAATATCAAACTCAGGGCCGGTAGCCAGGTGATAGCCCGAAATGATGACATCGGGGTTTTCCACCTCAACCGCCCGTTGGAAAGCAGTGGTAATTTCATCCGTGCCGGAGTTGACATCATCAATCTCGATGTATTCCAGGGGGCTGCCCAACAACCCGCCCAGGGCGTTGATTTCATCAATGGCCATCACCAAACCGTTGCGCATCTCCTCGCCATCAGCCGCAATAAAGCCACTCAAGGGGAAGATACCCACCACCCGGATAGGTTCCCCGGTTGGGGCCTCGGCTGTTGGCTCGGCGGTGGCATCTTGCGCCGCCGCCGGCAGCACGCCCAGGCCCGTGGCCGCCACAGCACCCCCGGCCACGGCTATATTTTTGAGTAAATCACGGCGTGACACTTTCTTGTCTAACATTTACTTTTCCTCCTTAAAGATATAGATAAAGATTTTGTAAAACTCAGCAGATCCAATTTTGCTCGGCCCGCCCTGCGCGTGCCAAATCCGGGCTAAAACGGGGATTTGACAATCCCCTTTGAGCAGATTTTGGATCTACTGAAGTAATTACCTGCAACTTTGCAACTTTGCTGCCCTGCAACTTTGCAACTTTGCTGCCCTGTTAATCCAACTTTACCTTGACCGGCTGGCCGCCTTTGGCTATAGACTCATCAACTGCATAACAGACCGCCATAGATTTGTAACTGTCGTAAATCGAGGCGTGAGACTCTACGTTGTTCTCAATACATTCCATGAAATGGTTAATTTCCGGGATGAAGGGATGGTGCGACACGTCGCCGCTGTCGGGCTTGATGGTGGGGAAGCTCCAATAGCCCAACGACCCCGGATAATGCTTGTGGGAGTGAACTTCATTGTTGCGGATGGAGCCTTCGGTGCCGAAGAGTTGGCAGTTGAAGATGTAGGGCGTTTCGCCGTCAATCAGGCTGGAGATTTTGCCCACCGCGCCGTTGGCAAAGCGCACCGAAGCCACCGCCACCGGGTCGTACTCAAAATCCATGTTGAGCTTGGGCTTGGCCGCAAAAGCCGTCACCTCGACAATTTCGCCGCCCAAAAAGCGCACAATATCTACCGCGTGACAGCCGGCTACCACAAAAGTGCTGCCGCCATGTTTTTTGGTGATATAGTACGGATAACCGGGATAAATCTTTTTCATGGGGTGCCAATAGTCCGCTTCGGCATAGATGAGGTCGCCCAGGATGCCCTCTTTGATCAGTTGGCGCACCGTTTCAAACTGGGGATTCCAGCGCAGCACAAAACTACTGACCGTTTTGACCCCAGCCTTGGCCACCGCATCGCGGATTTGGGCCGTGTCGCTTTGAGAAAGGCCGACCGGCTTTTCCAGCACCACATGCCGGCCTGTTTGGGCTGCCCGCACCGCATGCTCGGCCCGCACATCGGGATGCGTGCAGGAGACCACGATATTAATCCGATCATCGTTAAAGAACTCATCCAGGCTGGCGTACTCTCTGCCCTCAACGCCATGCGTTTGCATCACCTGGGTAGGTTTACCGGGCGTTTTGCTGTAAATGCCCACCACCTCGGTTAAAGGATGGTTGTGAAACGCTTTGACATACTCGCCGGAAACCCAGCCGGCTCCCAAAATACCAACACCGTATTTTTTGTTCATCATTGAACCTCCTTGAAAATAGCCCTCACCCCCACCCCTCTCCCGGTGGGAGAGGGGAGTCGTGCCAGCGACGGGGTGAGGGATTTTTCATCGCTGGTGGTGAAGCCGACGCTTCGTGACGACTCCTAAAGAATTGTAACCAGTCAGCAATCAGTCAATTGCTCAAAGAACTTGTAGGGCTAACCGGAATCTGAGGGATACTTTTCTTGTAAAATCCCCAAATCTCCAAATCCCCGCAGACTTAAAATTCAATTACCCGATTCTCTTTGGCCGAAAGCTCGGCCATTTTTACCGCCACGACTACATCTTTTGACTCTTGGGGGGTGATAACCTTAGGTTGTTCCCCGGCAGCGATGCACTTGAGGTAGTAGTCAAACTCCTCTTTCAGATAGCCGCGCCGCATGCCATGCACTTTGGGCCAATAGGTGGCCTGGGGATAGCTCAAGCCTTTTTTGGTGAGCACGGTGTAGTGATTGCCGGAGTTGTCAATGTAGATGGCCCCTTCCGTGCCCACAATTTCCATCTGGGCGTGGATGGCAAAGGGCACATTTTCCGGTAGACACCACACGTTTTCAATCACCGCAATGGCCCCGCTGTCCAGCCGGTACATAGCCCAACCCAAATCATCGTTGGGGATTTGCTCCGGCCTGGAATTGAGCGACTGGGCGTACACGCTCTTGGGCTTGGCCCCGGAATACCACAACATCAAATCCAGGTCATGCACCCCATCGCCAAACAGGGCGCTCAACTTTTGCAGGTGCGACACGGTAATCCACTTAGCCAGGTTGCGGCGGGCATGCATAGTCAAAATATGGCCAATCTGCCCGGCCTCGATTTCCTCTTTGGCCAGAGCGTAAGCGGTATCAAAGCGGCATACA
>CAZDMM010000879.1:0-3379 GCA_964505845.1 uncultured Caldilineaceae bacterium | reverse complement strand
CGGGACGTTTAGTGCGTGGTGCGTAAAATTAATGGAACATGCACCAGGCGTAGTTTTGCATAAATTCATGAAAATTTGGAGTCGAGGCTTTAGCCGAGACAAAAACGGTTTAACTCGGCTAAAGCCTCGACTCCGGGCTAATCCAAAATATTATGCCCGTGCTGCAGCAATAGCTGCACCACTTCCTGCTTCTGCGGCAGGCGGGTGCCGGTACCGAGTTTGCTGACCGCCAGCGCCCCGACGGCGTTGGACAGCGCCCCGATTTGTTCCAGGCTAAAACCGCGCAAATAGCCATAAATACAGGCGGCGGCAAAAGCATCGCCCGCCCCGGCGGTGTCTCGCACCTGCACCGGGAAGCCGGGGACGTGGACTTCTCGCTCCGGGGTAACGAGCAGGCAGCCATCCGCACCCAATTTGATGACGATGGTTGCCGGCCCTTGAGATTGGAGCAGCCGGGCCGCCTGGAGCATATCAGTCAAGCCGGTCCAGGCTGAAAGCTCTTCCGAGGTCGCCAGAATCACTTCCGCCTGGTCAATAGCCCCCTGCACATGCTCACGGTGGACAATGAAAGCGGCCGGGCCGATGTCAAAAAAGGTGGGGATGCCGGCCTGTCGGGCCAGCCCCAAATAAGTCAAAACGATTTCCGGGGTCATGGGTGAGGTGGGATGCAAAGAGTAGCCGGTGGTAAAGACGGCCTGGCTCTGCTCCACCAGGGGCTGCCAGGCCGGCTGCAAGCTTAGGGGCTGACCGCCGCCGTTTTTGCCCACAAACACGTGCTGCCCCACATCATCCACAATGACAATGGAAGTAGTGGTGCTGCTGCCGGGCGGGATGACCACCGGGCTGATGTTGACCCCTTCCCCGGCCAGCAGTTGCAGCACTTGCTCGCCGTTAGAGTCCTGCCCCACCGTGCCCAGAGCGATGGCTTCCATGCCCAGCCGGGCGGCCAGAATCAAAAAGTTGCCGGTTCCGCCGGCCTCCAGGGTGATCTCGCGGGCGGGTTGGTGCTGCTGCGGGTAGAGCGGCAACCGGGGGATGGGGACAATCAAATCGGCGACCAGATCGCCCAGGGTGATGATTTTGAATGTCATGGGTTTGCTCCAAAATTCGCTCAAAAAATCAGTCCACAGATGCGAAGCTCACAGATAGCTAAAAAAGAAGAGGAGGAGTTACGTAGTCGATAAACTAAAAACCAGCCACGAATTTTCACAAATTACACGAATTTTTATAAAAAATCTGTGAAGATTAGTGCTAATTCGTGGCTAACTAACCTAACTGCGTCACTCCTATGATTATCTGATCTGATTTAAGATAGGATCATCCAAAAATGTGGCGACCGCCGCCGGGGGGACGAGGCCGCGCTCGGTGATGAGGGCGGTCAGGTAGCGGGCCGGGGTAATGTCAAAAAAGGTATTTTCGACCCGCAGGCTGGGGTGGTCTAGCAGTTCAGCCGGGGCGATGCCGCCCTCGGCCGCCGGTCGCTCCAGCAGCCGCACCTGACCACCGCGCACCGACTCCAGGCTCAGTTTGTGGGTGCCCCCGGCAGCATAAATGGGGACGCCATAAGTGTGACAGGCCAGGGCCAGCAGGTGCGTGCCCATTTTGTTGACCACGCTGCCGTCGGCCAGGATTGAATCCGCGCCGACGATAGCTTTGCTGGCTTGGCGAATGTAGCTGGCAAGGGCAATATCGGTGGTGAGGGTGCAGGGGATGCCCAGCTTGAGCAGTTCGCTCACCAATACCCGGCCTTCGCCGCCGGGCCGAGACTCGGTGGCCTGGACACGGAAACGCTGGCCCGCTTCCCAGGCCCGCCGAAAGATGCCCAGCAGCGTGCCGCTGTAGCTGTGGACAAAAATCGTATCGCCCTCGCGCACCAACCGCGCCCCAATTTCTTCCACAGCCTGTTGAGCCTGCCCAAAGCGGCTCAAAAATTCCTGGCTGCGGGTCGAGACCAGGTGGACCGTTTCATCCAGGGTAATGGGCCGGTGCAGATTGAGCAGCGGCTGTAGCACATAATCACAGCCGTTGGCTACACTGGCCATCGAAGGCTGGGCGGCTTTGAGCCGGCTAACGTCGGCGGTGAGTGCGGCCACAATGGGTTTGCCCCCGGCGGCAGCCTCCTGCGCCCGCAGGGTCAAGGCTTCCAGGCCCACTACGGTGATCAGGTAGGCTCCTTTGACTTTCATATTTTCGATGTCGCTGATAATTTGTTCGGCGGAACGAGTCGGTTCGGACATAGTTGGGTTGACCTCAAAAGGAATTAAGGGAACTGAGGGAAGAATGGAAGGCTGGAAGGCTGGAATTATACCACTCTTCCAACCTTCCAATCAATTGAGATGCTTCGCCATATGAACTACCGTTGAGCCTAGCAATGCTTCTCGACCGGTCTCTTGATAACCTATACGCTCGTACAGGCGGACATTCTCGGCAAAGCGCTCGTTGGTGTACAGGCGGATGGAGTGGTAGCCGGCCTGGCTGGCTTGCTGCTCGGCCCAGGCTAACAGGCGACGACCTAGCCCCTGCTTTTGAACCTCCGGCTTAACGGCCACGCTGTAGATGAGGAGATGCTCCGCCTCCTCAACCAGCGCCAAGAGGCCGATGACCTCATGTTCCACGGTGAGCAGCCAGATCGAATCCTCGATTACCATCTTGGCGTAGTCGGTCGTCATCGGTTGGGGTTTGCGCCCAATCAGCGGAATGTATTTGGCATAGGCGGCCTCGGTCAAGGCGGAGATAGTCTCGACATCTTCAAGACCTGCTTTACGGAAACTGAGCTTATCCTTGACTATGGTCATAGGTGTTGTGGGGTCTCCGTGGGCCAGTAAAGGAATTAAGGGAACTAAGGGAACTGCGGGAGTTCTTTCCATTCCGATTAATGACATATTTCGGTGGGGGGTAGGTTAATAACACCTATACATAAACTGACGATCATTTTTTTGTTCTATACTTGCTTTAGAAATGACCTAACTTCATCAATTGTATAAGCAGGATTACGACGATGAATAATGGCATGACAATTTGGGCAGACAGGCCGTAAATCATTGATTGAGTCAACTTCATATTTCTTGCCCACTTCTGAAAGTGGTACTACATGATGAACATGTATAAACCCCTTACCTACCTCCCCATATTTCTTGTAGAAATCAAAACCACAAATTAAACATGTTGCTCCATAATGATCTATACATTTTTTGCGTGCTACTGAATTACGCTCATAAACATTAACTGATATGCGGCGAATTGTTCCTTCCTCTAGTTTATAACCTTCGACAACTTCCTCTGTTATCCAAAACTTTTCCTCTTGATTAAACTCAGTCCAAGCCTTTTCTAATTCAATAGCAATATCATCGGGGATTTCTGCTCCAGATTTTTGAATATC
>CAZDMM010000878.1:0-3388 GCA_964505845.1 uncultured Caldilineaceae bacterium | reverse complement strand
CTGGCCACCCCTTCTACTCCTTCCACCACCTGGCTGATGAAAGGATCGGCGATAGTGGTGATGACCATGCCAATGGTGCGGGTTCGGCGTGAGAGCAGGCTTTGGGCTACGGCGCTGGGTACATAACCCATTTCCCTGGCTAATTGCTGTATTCGTTCGGTGGTTTCTGGGCTGATAGCCGGGTTGCTGTTAAGCGCCCGCGAGACGGTAGTATGAGAAACACCAGCAGCTTTGGCAATATCCTTAATTGTGACCGGCACAAAGCCCCCCTGGCGCTGATAAGGACTACCTTTATGCACACGTGTGCGTAATATTATACCACAACTCTGACCATCTGTCAAGAAGAATTTGACGCGGCTAACCCGATAATTTCACCACGCTACCGGCGTTAACTCTCAACATCCGGGCGACCTCCGGTCGCCCTTTTTTGTTTTCCACTTAACAAACCTAAGTTGACTAAATTGCGAATTGGGTATTTAATGAATCTTTTTTACAAAAGGAGAGGTATTGTCAAAGTCCTATGAACCGTTTAACTTTACCCCAATTGTGGCAGCGAGAGTTTAGCCACTACAACGCCGAAAAACTTCGGGCCGATTTGCTGGCCGGCTTGACCGTAGCCGCCGTAGGCTTGCCGCTGGCCCTGGCTTTTGGAGTGGCTTCCGGGGCCACCGCCGCCGCCGGGCTGGTCACGGCCGTTCTGAGCGGGCTGATCGTCGGCGCTCTGTCCGGCGCGCCCTACCAAATCTCCGGGCCAACCGGGGCCATGAGCGCCATTCTCATTGTCATCAGCCAGCATTACGGCATCCAGGGGGCCTGGGTAGCCGGGGTGATGGCCGGCCTCATCATTTTGGTGATTGGCCTGCTGCGCCTGGGCCGCTTTATCGGTTTTATCCCCGCTCCGGTCATCACCGGCTTTACCGCCGGCATTGCCGTCATCATTGCGGTGGGCCAAGTTGATAACTTCTTGGGCGTCAAAACCGCGCCGGCCGAGTCAACCACTCTCAAGCTCATCAACTATTTCTACGGCGGTTTTGTCCCAGACTGGCGGGTGGTCAGCATGGGCTTGCTGGTGGTGGCGCTGATGATTTTTTGGCCCAAAACCTGGGCTAAATATTTGCCCGGCTCGCTGGCCGGCATCATCTTGACCACCTTGATTACCACCCTCAGCCAATGGGACATCCCCCAAATTGGGACGATTCCGCGCACCATTCTGCTGGAAGAGCGGCTTGATTTGAGCAGTTTTGATTGGTCGGCTTTAGAGGGATTGTGGCTGCCGGCCGTTTCGATTGCGGCCCTGGGGGCGGTGGAGTCGCTTCTGTGCGGAGCGGTCGCCAGCAAAATGACCGGGATTCGCTTGCAGGCCAACCAGGAATTGATTGCCCAGGGGCTGGGGAATATGGTCATCCCCTTTTTTGGCGGCGTACCGGCCACCGCTGCCATTGCCCGCACCTCCGTCGCCATTAAATCGGGCGGCGTAACCCGCCTGACCTCCATTATTCACGCCCTGGCTTTGCTGGCCTCGGCCCTGCTATTAGCCCCGGTCATTGGCCGGATTCCCCTGGCTGCCCTGGCCGGGGTGTTGATGGTGACGGCTTACCGCATGAACGAGTGGCCGGCCATCAAATTTATGTTTGGGCGCCGCTTCAAAACCGGGATTATCACCTTTATCGTCACCCTGCTGGCCACCATCACTTTGGATTTGACCCAGGCGATTCTGATCGGCGCGGCTATTTCATCGGCCATTTTCATCAACCAGATTGCCAATTTGAACATTGACATTCGGGATGTGGATGCGGAGCGTATGCGAGCGCGGGGGATGCCGGTGAAGGGCGAATGTCCACACATCCGGGTGGCTTATATTACCGGCCCGCTCTTTTTTGCAGCCACCAACAACTTTAACGAAGCCTTTGCTCAGCTCAAAGAGATTGAGGTGTTGATTCTATCCATGCGGGCCGTGCCGGTAATTGACCTCTCCGGTCTGGAAGCCCTGGCCACCCTGCACGAAAAGCTGGCCCACGAAGGTAAAATATTGATGCTGGCCGGAGTCCAGCCGGCTGTGCTGCACATGCTGGAGCGCAGCCAGATCATCGAGGCCATTGGCCGGGATAACTGCTTTTGGAGCGCCGACCGGGCCATCCTGGTGGCCGAGCAGCGTTACACCTGCCCCCAGTGCAACCCGCAGGAGTTAGCCGAGATGGCAGTGGTCACCACGGAGATTTTGGAAGAAAAATAAAAAGTTCAACTCGTTCCCAAACTGAAAGTTCAACTCGTTCCCAAACTCAGTTTGGGAACGAGTTGAACGAGTTGAACGAGTTGAACTGAGTTTGGGAACGAGTTGAAAATAAAAAGTTACGGGCACGTACCGCCCGGCTTGTAAGCTGTAAAAATGGGGCAAAACTCAGCCAGGAGAGCTTCACGCGTGTCGGACGGGGTGGCGCCGGGGGCATCCTGGGCGCAGCGAAAGCCCACGTCCACATCATTAAAGGTGTTGGCATTGCCGTAACGGCGGCTGGTGGTATAAAAGGCCCCGTCGGGGTTGCCAAAGCTACCCCCCCGAAAGATGCGCCCGGCCCCGCCGCCCCGGTTGACCGGATTGACCGCCGGGGAGTTGGCATAAAAATTCTCATCAAAGGTGTCGGCCACCCATTCGGTGACGTTGCCGGCCATATTGTACAACCCAAAGGGGCTGATGCCCTGGGGGTAACTGTCAACCGGCTGCACATCCTGGGCGCTGGCGGCGGACAAACTGGCGTTGAAGCTGTTGCCCCAGGGCCAGGTAAAATTCTGCGGGCCGCTGGCGGCATATTCCCACTCCGCTTCGGTGGGCAGCCGCTTGCCGGCCCAACTGCAATAAGCCCTGGCCTGATCCCAGGTAACGCCTACCATGGGGTAGTTATCGTACTCAGGGTTATCCCGATAGCCCGGATGGGTAAAGGAGTCGGCTTTGTTGCCGGGCGTGCAGCCGCCGGCCGCCACGCACTGCCGGTAGCGGGCGTTGCTAACCTCAAATAGGTCAATGTAAAAGGCATCCACAAAGACAGGATGTTCCGGCTTTTCGTTGGGCTGCCCGGTTGCAGAACCCATCTGAAAATAGCCGGCCGGGACAAGAGCCATATTGGGAGGTTTAGGGGCAGGTACAGGGGTAGGCGGTTCAGGCGTGGCGGTGGGCGGTTCTGGCGTAGCGGTGGGTTGAACAACCTCGGTGGGGGTAGGGGTGTCTGGGGCGGTAGTGGGGGTGGCCGAGGCCGGTTCGGTGGCTTCTTCGGTTGTCTCTGCAATTAAAATGGGGGCTTCTGGCGTGGCGGTGGGGATAATAAGAGCCTCTTCGGTCACTTCTGGTGGGGCGCTGCCAGCCTCGATGGTCGCCGCCACCGTGCTCACGACCGGA
>CAZDMM010000877.1:0-3398 GCA_964505845.1 uncultured Caldilineaceae bacterium | reverse complement strand
TTTTGCTGCTCGCTTTGCCTATTCTACCACGCAGGAATTTTCAAATCACCTCTTACATCATCTCAGCTACCAGATCATGATGATGTAGGGTCCGCCGGAGTGATGATCGGTGGAGAACAGAGTAACTGTTGTATTCTGGAGATAGCTGCGTTATAATTCCCTCATGGTGGTGAGGTTTTGTATGAGTCCCAGAGTTTTAGAATGGTATGAAATTCCCTACCCGGCCAGCGCCTACACCTTTCCATGTGAGGCGCTGATTCACCGGGTGCGCTTTGAGGCCGAGTACATCCACCTGGAATTAACGGATGGCCGCATGCTGGCTGTGCCCTTGAGTTGGATTCCGAGCGTGTATCATGCTGCTCCCGAGGAGCGGGAAAAGTACCAAATCAGCCGAGACCGTACCATGCTGATTTGGGACCCGGATAAGTGCGCCATCAATGACGAACTGCGGCTGGCAGACTACTTGGGGCCGTGTAATGGTAATTCATAGTTCCTGGCCCGTTTGACCGTTCACAGTGTAGACATTTGGAACCGATTGGGTTATGATTTGGAGAACCGACGGCGTAATAACAGGAGGCTTAGGCCACTCAGCAGAGTCAATCCACCCAACAACAACATCATCATTATGGGATAGGCTGGCCAACTAATACCTCCACTCTGCGGCAACGACTTTGGGGCCATCAGTTTTTTTAGCTTGGCTATGGTCTCTTCGATAGGCGTCCAGCTATAAGCCACAATTTTGCCATTACGAAAAGTGTATTCCTCCAAGCCTTCCAGAGGAGCTATCCCTGCCGCACGGGTCGGGTCCATCCAAGTTTTAATCCGCGAAGTGACCTTGTCGCCTTCAGCTTTTATGATTTCAACCTGGCCTTCCCAATGCAGAGCCGCCAGATTTTCCATCCAGGCGCATATTTGTGCTGCGCCGGTATAGGTTTCGGGAGCACCGGGAATAAATAGTGAAACGACCGCATCCTCGGCAAAGATGGACATGGCCGCGTCAATATCACCAGCATTTAACGGTTTGACCGACTCAGCGGCCACAGCAGCCAGGTCCGATTCCTGGGCCAACATACCCCCCGGCAGCGCCAACGTTACCATCAACACGATAAGAATGATTAAACAGGTTTTCATGGTTACCTCTTCGTTTCTGGCATCGTCCCCCAAGGGACTGTCCGGCTCCCTTGTTGATTTTAGATCGGGTGCGGTCTACCGAATAGCATACAGATACCCATCAGCACTGCCAATATAGAGTACGCCATCGGCAATAGTGGGATACCCCATATCCCTGAATGGTGTGGTTTGGAAGCGCCACTTTTCTTGGCCGGTTTGAGCGTCCAGCGCGTATAGATTGCCTTCCAGGCTGTTGATATAAACCACCCCCTGAGCAATTGCCGCCGCCCAAATTACCCCTTGTTTTGCCGTTTGGAAATGCCACTTTTCCTGGCCTGTCTGGGCATCCAGCGCGTAAAGCATGCCCACGGTATTGCCAATATAAACCATCTCACCCATAACGGCCGGTGAAGCTTCTGAGGCGATTCCTTGGGTGTTGAAGCGCCACTTTTCCTGACCAGTCTGGCGGTTTACGGCGTAAAGATACCCATCACTGCTAGGGATATAGACCTCTCCTGCGGCGATAGCCGGGGCAGCAAACTCAATCCCGCTGCTGGTTTTGAATTGCCATTTTTCTTGCCCCGTCTGCGCCTCCACTGCATAAAGATACCCATCCGCACTCCCCACATAAACTACTCCCTCCGCAACCGCTGGAGAAGAGGTGACAGAACCTTTTGTTTGAAATTTCCACTGTTCCTGACCGGTTTGACTATCCACAGCATAGAGATAATGATCATCGCTCCCGAAATATGTTAAGCCGTTTGCGATAGTTGGTGAGGAATTGATGGGGCTTTGTGTTTTGAACTTCCATTTCTCCTGGCCGGTCTGGCTGTCTACTGCGTAGAGATACCCATCCATACTACCGATGTAAACTAGCCCACCAGATACAGCCGGAGAAGAACCTTCCACCGCACCTGTTTTGAATTTCCATTTCTCCTGGCCGGTTTCAACATTCACCGCGTAGAGATGCTCATCATAACTACCAAAATAAGCCACGCCATCCGCAATAGCCGAGGAGAAAGAGCCGGGGAATTTGACCGCAAATTTCCACTTTAATTCACCTCGCTCCGGCCCCAGCGTGTCAAAGACGCCGGTGTGCTGGGGGTTGCCCCGGAACATGGCTCCAGTTGAAGTCAGATCAAGGGGAGGCTGGCTCCCTTTGACCGTTGGTTTGACTTCCGGTTGACTTTCAACTGTTGGTATGCTGGTAGGTTGTTTGACTTCTGCTGGATTGGTGGAAGTAGGTCGGCTGAGGTTGCTCACCAAAAAATACAGGCCGACGCCCAGCGCCAGCAACAGGGCCGTTGTGACAGCCCCATAGATAAATTGGTTCGATTGTTTGAGTATCATTGTGATTCTCCGGGTGCGTTTTAACCGAGGCGCAATGGCCGCAAAGGTCAGCGAGGAGGCCGGCGTGACCCGCCGCCGGGCTGCCAGACTATAGTGAATCCGCCGCTGCCAGATTTCGTGGTCGGCCAAGCCGGCTCGGCAGGCGGGGCAGGCAGATAGGTGCAAGTCCAGCGTCTCCCGCTCCGCATCGGGCAGGAGGTGGTAGATGTAGTTTATATATTGCTCATCGGTGAGATGATGGGTCACAATGCTTCCTCTTGGCGACGGACCGCCGACCGCTGACGGCTGACCGCCAATTCTTTGTGGCAGTCTGCGGTCGTCCGTCGGTGGTCGCTTTCAGCAGTTCATTGCGCGCTCTCTTCTTCAAAATAGCTCAAATCCGCCGGGGCCAAAATGCCCCGCAAGTGCTGATAGGCCAGCCGCACCCTGGACTGCGCCGTGCGCAGCGGGCAGTTCAGGATGGCGGCGATTTCCTGATAGGTATAATCGGACCAGTGGCGCAGCAGGATAGCCTCGCGCAGCGATGGACTCAGGCTTTGGATCGCTGCCCAAACCTCGTCCCGCGTGGCCGCTTGCAGCGCCGCCGGTTCCGGGCCAGGGGCAGGATCGGCCGCGTCGCCGCCCCCTTGGAACCAGGCCAACAGAGACAAACTGGATAAAAAATGCCGCCGCCGTTTGTTGCGGCAGCGGCTTACAGTAATCGTATGCAGCCAGGTGGTGAATCTGGCCCGCTGGGGGTCGTACAGGTTGATATGCGTCAAGGCGTAGGTGAGGGCGTCTTGCGCCACCTCTTCCGCGTCGGCGCGGTTATCCAGCAGGGCATGGGCCAGGGCAAAGGTCGAGTCTTGGCATTGGTTAAAAATGCCCTCGGCAGCCCGTTCGTCGCCGGCCTGCCAACGCTCGATGAGCGCGTTCAGCTCAGGCATGGCCGTACTGTT
>CAZDMM010000876.1:0-3399 GCA_964505845.1 uncultured Caldilineaceae bacterium | reverse complement strand
CAAAGGCGATGGTCGGGCTGCTGCGCGGGTCCATCTTGGGCTGGCCGGTGAAGGGAAAGCCGGTGGTGTCTTCGTTCCAGATTTCCATCATCAAATCATTGGAGTCGCGCAGTTGGAAGTGCAGGGTGCGCTCGCGGATTTCCACGTGAGCGCGCACGCCCACCTTGGCCCACTGCTGCACGGCTAACTGGCCGACATCGGGCCAGGGGCCAAAGGCCGGCACAATCGAAAGTTCCAGGTCCAGCCGCTCGCCGTTGGGCAGGGTGCGGAAGCCTTCACCGTCACGCCCGGTCAGGCCAATCTCATCCAGCAGTTGGTTGGCCAGGTCGGGGTTATATTCGGTGTATTTGAAGGCATACTCGTCGCCCGGATAGTAGGGATGCCAGGGTGCGGGCACCGGCTGGCGGGCCTCACCCAGCCCCAAAAAGGCCAACTCTTTGATCTCATCGCGGTTGAGGGCATATGAGAGAGCGATGCGGAAATTTTTGTTGCGCAGCAGGTCGCCGATGGCCGGGTTGGCCTGGTAGGTCTGGTTAAAGGTGATGGCGGCATCGGAGCCACCAAAGGTGGGCCAGGTAATGACCCGGTAGTTGCTGGTGGCTTCGTTCTCAACCAGCACCGGGTAGTTGGGCATATCAATGTGGCGGGCCTGCATGTCGAACTCACCGGCGATGGCGGCCAGGTTCAGGGCCTGCTTGTCGGCAAAGAAGGTGAAGCAGACTTCGTCCAGGTAGGGCAGTTGGTTGCCGGCCGGGTCTACTCCGACGAAATAGGGGTTGCGCTTGAGGGTAAAGACCGGGTCGGCTACGGTGGAGTTATCTGGCACCCAGGCGGCCATGGTCGGGCGCTCGGCATTGAGCATGGGGAAGGCTTTGTTGGTAAAGAGTTCCACCCAGGTGCTAAAGCCGGCGGCGCTTACCTTTTGCTGGAGGGCCGCTTCATCCACGTAGCCGGCATGGAACTGCTTCATGTAATGGGCCGGGACAAAGGCCAGGTTGTTGAGGGCGCTGTCGCCGCCATCTTTGTTAGCCAGTTCCAGCAAAAAGGTGGTGTTAGGCTCCTTGTAGGTCCAGCGCACGGCGGTATCGCTGACCTTTTCAACCAGAACCGTCGAGCCGTCTTTGTTCTTCATCCAGCCGGGGACGCTGGGGGTTAAATCCTTGTTGAGCAGGATGTCGTTATACCAGAACATAATATCGTCGGCGGTAAAGGGCTGGCCGTCGGACCACTTGGCTCCCCGGCGCAGGCGGATGGTCCAGGAAGTAAAATCGGCGTTGGACTCCCAGCCGGCGGCGATGTGGGGGATGACCTGGCTGCCGTCGGGCGAGTTGCGCACCAGGGCGTCGTACGCCACCCGGACGTAGTTGTTGGCGTCGGAGGGGCCTAAAAAGGCGCGGCGCAGCGTGCCGCCATACTGTCCAATTTCTTCAACCACCGGGACAATGAGTGGGTCTTGCGGCAGGCGCTCCTCCAGGGGTGGTAGTTGACCGGCTTTGACCATCTCGGCCAGCATGGGCGCTTCATTGTACAGCCCCTGCGGCAGGTTGCCGATCAGGAAGGCGTTGGCTTCTTCGGGGGTGGGCAGGTAGATGATCGAGCCAGGCTCGACCACGTTCGGGTCTTCGATCAGGGTCAGGCTGTCGTCTTCGGCCGCCTTAAGGTTGTTGTAATAAACAATGGCGGTGTAGGCCAGCGGATCGCCGTACTGCTTCTCGGCAATTTTGCCCAGGGTATCGTCGGCCTGGACGGTGTAATTTCGTCCCCCTTGCTGCAGCGGCGGGGCAGCAGCGACCGTAGCCGGGATGAGCAGCGCCAACAGCAGCAGGCATAATAGATAAGATAATCTCTTCATTTTGGGTACCCTTTCTCCTTTATTTTATTCTTCGTTGAATGAGGGTGACAGGTCAGACGTTGACCTACGACTACACGAGTGGTTCAGGCAATTTTGTTTTTAGTATTACTCCTCCCTTCTTGCATAATTAGGTGACTTGACGACCTCTCGAATGATCTCATTAACCAACGCGCTACGAACCAAAAGCTTATCAAGCTCAGTCAAAATCTCGACTCGTCGGGCTGCGGGCATCAGTGCGGCTTGAAAAGCATTAACTTGTAACTGAGCCAGATCGTGATAAGAAAAGCTAAAATGATCAACTAACAATTGCAGTTCATCGGTCAAGCTGCATCCAAGAATGGTCGGATTATCGGTATTGACCGTAACCCGAATGCCACGCTGATAAAATTGTTTGATCGGGTAGGCGGCCATATCTTCTATCACCCGCAGCTTTATGTTCGAGGTAGGACACATATCCAGGGTAATATTTTCGGCTATCAACCTCGACATTAACCGTTCATCCTCTATTGCGGTGACGCCGTGTTCGATTCGGGTTAATTGGAGGGTATCTATGACGGCTTGCAGAGATTGTGGTCCAGCCAGCTCACCGGCGTGGGCTTTGAGCGCCAATCCACGCTGCCTGGCTTGAGCAAAAAGTTGAACAAAGGGAACTGGCCCTTGTATCCTCTCATCCCCGTGCAAATCCAGGCCATCTAATTCAGATAGGTCGAGTAAAGTTTCGATGAGATTATTTTGCAGCAGTTCGGGCCGACTGCGCGAAATACCACAGAAGATGCGCACTATCAAATTAGCCGGGGCAGCTTGCTTGATGGCCCCAATAATCTCATTTAAGGGTAACTTTGTAAACAGGGCGTGCCCCAGGCTAAAAGATAGTTCAACATAACGCACATTTTGAGCTACCAGCTTATTGAATATACCTTGAGCGGCCAGGTAGTAATTTTCAATACTGGTCAGTGTACCTTCGTAACATTGGCGAATGATCGTGGCGAAATGATTAAAATTCTCAAAGCGATAATCTTTGACCCACCAGAGTGGAGGGCATGGCAATGATTTAACCGCGTTTTGAACCATCTCCCAGGGCACAGCGCCCTCGATGTGTAAATGTAATTCGGCCTTGGGTAAGGCTTGAAGAAAGTTATCTGGCTGCATCTTTGGTTCTATATTGCTTTGTTGCTCACAGATTGAATGAAAGCGTTTGTTGGGCGCGGCCTAGTTTTGCAGGACTCGCTTTTATCTTACGTGATATTTGTGCTAAACTTCCCCAATTTCTTCAACTGTTCCATCTGCACGGATGACTCGCAAGCTAAGCGATGATTTTGGGGTGATTTTGCCTTCAAAATGTTTACCAACCCGCATTTTCTCCAAAAATTTCAGAACATATTCAGTACGAGTACTATTTTTATCAAGCAGCACGTTATAGATATTTTCGGCCTGTGCGAGTTTAGCTGCCCCTTCTTGTAATCCAAGTGGACTAACTATAATTCCACCTTTTGCCCCCGTATCTATAATACGATAGGCAAGGCTCCCCAGTTGTTCTTGAGTGTGCC
>CAZDMM010000875.1:0-3412 GCA_964505845.1 uncultured Caldilineaceae bacterium | reverse complement strand
CCTTGAAAGTAGATAATGTCGCCATCGTGGTTGTCGCCGGGGCCGCGGAAGAAGTGGTTAAAGCCCACTTCGTACAGGGTGGCCGCCGAGGCATAGGTGGAGATGTGCCCGCCGATACCGGGGTTGGCGTTATTGGCCCGGACGACCATGGCCATGGCGTTCCAGCGAATCAGGCTTTTGATACGCCGTTCAATTTCACGGTTGCCGGGATAAGGGGGCTGCTCATCGGCGGGGATGGTATTAATGTAAGGGGTGTTGGCCGAAAAAGGCAGCCGCACGCCGTTTTCATAAGCGTGAAACTGAAGCTGCTCCAGCAGTTCACGGACTCGTTCGGCGCCGCCTTGCTTTAAAACGTAATCTAAGGACTCCAGCCATTCCTGGGTTTCGATTGCTTCGATTTCAAGCTGTTCTTTGGTTTTAGTCGCTGTTTGGTTCATAATGGGAATCTCCTTCAAAAAATCGCTCTATTCATCGTAGGGCGGCATAGGGATGTCGCCCGGCCGCCGAGGCATACGCGAGCGCGCCTCAGCTACGGTACGCCAAGCGTCATTCCCGGCGGCGCGCCACAGATTTGCTCTTGCAGGCCGATGGTTTTAGCCCCGGCCATCTGGTCCGGTTTTGGTAATTTGCCAGGAGCATCGTTTCAGCCTTGCGCTCACTGCATGACCTTAGCCGGCTGCCGAATCGTATTCAGTTGGTTGAACCGGAGCTTTAGCCTCCGGGGTTTCTTGCCATAATTTCTGAGGGTCTTTGATATGGTCAATATAAAGAATACCGTTCAAATGGTCCAGTTCATGTTGAAAAATGCGGGCTAGCAGGTCGTCAACCTTAAGCTTGAGTGGGCGGCCTGTCAAATCTTGCGCTTTCACCACCACCCACTCCGGCCGCTCAACCAGGCCCACCCAGGTAGGGATAGACAGGCAGCCTTCCCGGCCTTCAACCAAGTTCTCGGCCGCTTCGACCAGTTCCGGGTTGATGAGGACGTAGGAAGCGCCGCTTTGTGGGTGAGGTTCAGGGCCGTTCCCCCGCCACGGCGGAATTTCTGCCACAAAAATGCGCTGCATCACCCCAATTTGCGGCCCGGCCAGCCCCACCCCGCGGTGATGGCGCATGGTTTCAAGCATATCCTCGGCCAGCGCTTTGAGGCCGGGACTAAATTGCTTTATTTTTTTCGCTTTTTGGCGTAAACGTGGATCGCTGCCGGGCAGCACTTTTCTGATAGCCATGCGAGTTCCCACCCCTGATATTACAAAAGTTTGGTCAGAAGAAATATAATAGCCAGTATTAAATTCGTGTCAAACGTGTCTCACAGCCGGGTTAAATTGACAGAATCACCCGCTTGGGTTTGACCAAATGATGCCAAAAGTCTAAACTACAGAGAAAAAATAAGAAAAGTTTATTAATGAGAACTGATATGAGCGAATCTCTACGAATTGTTCCCCTGGGCGGTGTGGGCGAAGTTGGCCGCAACATGACCCTGATTGAATATGGTGATGATGCCATTGCCATTGATTGTGGCCTCATGTTCCCCGAAAATGATATGTTGGGGATTGACCTGGTCATCCCCAACGTGACCTATTTGTTAGATAACCCGGAATTACTCAAGGCTATCTTTTTAACGCACGGCCACGAGGACCACATTGGCGCTTTACCTTACATTTTGCCGCAGGTGCCGGTTCCGCTCTATGCCACCCCCCTGACCCGAGGCTTGATTGAGGTTAAACTAAAAGAAGCCAAACTGCTGTCTAAAACCGAAATTCACACCATTACTACCAGCAGCGTCGTTGAGATTGGCCCTTTCACCATCGAGCCTTTTCACGTGTGCCATTCCATCCCCGATGCCGTTGGCTATGCCATTTATACCCCGGCCGGCCTGGTCGTCCACACCGGTGAATATAAATTTGATCCATACCCCACCGATGGTAAATTGCCCGATTTTGACCGGCTGCGCGCTTACGGGGATGAAGGCGTGCTGGCCCTCCTTTCCGACAGCACCAACGCCGAGCGCCCCGGCCATACCCCCTCGGAACAAATCGTTAGCGATACCTTTGAAAAAATCTTTGCCCAGGCCAAAGGGCGCGTGATTGTTTCAACCTTTGCCTCCAATATCTCGCGGGTGCAGCAGGTGGTTAACACCGCGCAGAAATACCAGCGTAAATTAGCCGTGGTGGGCCGTAGCATGGTTGACAACGTTAAAATTGCCCAGGATTTGGGTTATCTCAAGGCCCCGGATGATATGCTGATCCACGCCGATGACCTGGAAGATTACCCCGATTCCCGGATTGCCATTGTCTGCACCGGCACCCAGGGTGAACCTACCAGCGCCCTGGTGCGCATGGCCAACCAGGAGCATCGCCAGGTTAGCCTTAAAAAGGGCGACACCGTTATCCTTTCGGCTACCGCTATTCCCGGCAATGAAGAGTTGGTGCATCGGACGATTAATAACCTCTTCCGCCTGGGGGCAGATGTCATATATCAGAATTTGATGCCGGTTCACGTGTCGGGCCACGCCTCTCAAGAAGAGCAAAAAATGATGCTGGAGCTGGTCCGCCCCCGCTATTTCATCCCCATTCAGGGCGAGTACCGCATGCTGGTGCTGCATGGCCGCCTGGGCGAGGCGGTCGGCATCCCCCCATCTAACATCTTTGTCATTGAAAACGGCCAGGTAATTGAGTTTGAAGAGGGTGAAGGCTACCCGGTTGAGCGTATCCCCAGCGGTCACGTGTTGATTGATGGCCTGGGGATTGGCGATGTGGGCAGTATTGTGCTGCGAGACCGCCACCTGCTTTCTCGTGATGGTTTTGTGGTGGTAGTAGTGGCCCTGGATGAGCAGACCAATGAACTGGTTGATGGGCCAGAAATTATCTCACGCGGCTTTGTGTACGTGCGCGACTCCGAAGACCTGATTGAAGAAGCCAAAGAACGAGTCATCGAGCTGTTAGACAACGGTAAAGTTCATCGCGATACCGCCGCTACGGTTATCCGCGATAACCTTAGCCAATTTCTGTACCAGCGCACCCGCCGCAACCCCATGATTTTCCCCATGGTGCTGGAAGTGTAAAAACTTGGAGGTTGGGAGGCTTGGCGAGTTAGACCGCAGTCAATATCCAGCCCTCCACCCTCCAATCTTCCAAAGTTCACCGGGATTATGGCGAGGATACGGCAGTATCCCGCAAATTCACTCCTCCAGCCTTCCGGCCTTCCAGCCTTCCAACTTTCTCCCCTGTTCCCTGGCCCTTTCACCGGCCTCTCGATTCCGCAGCCACAACACGCCCCCCGGCAAAGTGCCGCAGTAGATAACGGCCTGCTTGACCAATGACAGGGCAAAAGCCAGGGCCTCCGGCACCCCTACCAACCCATAAAAGTAAACATACAGCACCGAACCGGTGCCCAATCCCCCAATGCTGATAGG
>CAZDMM010000874.1:853-3417 GCA_964505845.1 uncultured Caldilineaceae bacterium | reverse complement strand
CTTTCCTTGCTTTACTCGTGTAGCCATGAAAATTTCTATGAAAATCCAAATAAAATCCAAATAAATTACAAAATTAAAAATCTAACTTCACAAGTAAGATTATTTGGTAAGGAACTTTTCACCATGGGTTTTCTTCAAGCTTTTCCATCAGCTCATCAAGCGATTTCTGCCCAAAATTACGGATGGCCAAAATCTCATCTTGACCACGCTTCAATTTTTCCAGAATCTCCCCTACTTGGGTGATTCCAGCGCGTTTGAGACAATTATAAGCCCTAACCGTTAGTTCTAACTCTTCGATAGGTGTTTCATAAATCTTGCTGGGAATTCCACCAGAAGCCTCAACTTCGGCGGGAACTTCAACCTCTGTTACCCCAGACACCAACGAAAAGTGTTGTACCAGGATTTTGGCCGAGGAACTCAGGGCGTCATGGGGAGAGATCGAGCCATCGGTAGTTATTTCCAAAATCAGCTTATCATAATCAGTTGCCTGGCCAATACGCGCCCGTTCTACCACAAAATTAGCTTTCCGAACCGGGCTAAAAATAGCATCAACCGGAATCTCACCAATCGGCAGTTTACCGCGCTCCTCAGCCGGAGAGTAACCGCGTCCCATTTGGACTACCAATTCCATATCTAGCTCTGCTTCGGGCGAGTCGGCCGTGAGCAGGTGCAGATCAGGGTTAATAATCTCCACATGGGGCGGACATTCGATGTCACCGGCGGTGATAGCCCCTTCACCCTTTACCTCAACCCGCAGCCGGGCCGACTCATTTTGATGGAGTTTCAGCCGAAGCTGTTTGACATTCAAAATCAAGGCGGTCATATCCTCGCGCACGTGAGGTATATCTGAAAATTCATGATGCACCCCACTCACCCGGATAGAAGTAACCGCCGCACCGGTTAAAGAAGAGAGTAACACGCGACGCAGCGCATTACCCAGAGTAATACCGTAACCACTTTCCAGTGGGCCAACACTAAAACGGCCGAAGCTGCGAGAGCTGGCTTCAGTTTCTACTTTAGGCAAAACCATATTTATTTCAGCCAAGGGAGTACCCTCCAAAATACATCTATCCAACACCTAGATTTTAATAACGAGCTTTTAGTCGTGGAAACCAATCAAAAAAATTGTTACCCAACCTCATCTCACCTAATTTAGCGACTGTAGTATTCAACAATCAGTTGTTCGTTCAAAGCGACATCTATATGCTCGCGAGTGGGGGCGCTCACCACCTGTCCGGATAACGCTTTAGTATCTAAACTCAGCCAGGCAGGTACCCGTCGTCCATCAATGGTCTTGGCCAATTCTTTGAAGTAACCGGTACGCTTGCTGCTTTCTCGGACGGATACAGTATCTCCTTCCGAAAGGACAAATGAAGGGATATTGGTTTTGCGACCATTAACCTCAAAATGTCCATGAGTGACCAATTGTCGAGCTTGAGGGCGAGAATCGGCTAATCCCAAACGATAGACCACATTATCCAAGCGACTTTCCAAAATAATTAGCAGGTTAGCGCCTGTTAGCCCCTTTTGGCGTTGAGCATTGCCAAAGTAGCGGCGAAATTGACGTTCAAATACGCCGTATAATCGCCGTACCTTTTGCTTTGCCCGCAACTGGGTTCCATAATCAGACTCTTTGCGGTGAAATTGATTCTGCTTGCCGTGCAATCCGGGTGGATAAGAGCGCCGATCAATTGCACACTTGGGCGAGAAACAGCGATCACCCTTCAGGAAGAGTTTTTCCCCTTCACTTCGACATAATCTGCAGACTGGGTCTGTATAACGTGCCAACTTGTCCTCCTTACAAATAATAGATCAAAGAGGTTTACAGGCTTGGCTAACCCTTCATCCCTCTTAAAAGTTTATAAATGTTCAGATGCCGGCCCCTTTGTTCAGCCCCATCAGCTAAATTGGCTGAGGTAAAACGGCCCCGCATCTGAGCTAAATCGTGAGGATGACCCCTAAACTCGGCGTTTTTTGGGCGGGCGACACCCATTGTGAGGAATAGGAGTTTTATCAGTAATCGAACGCAGCTTCATATCTGAAGCTTGCAATGAACGGATCGCTGCCTCACGTCCTGGGCCAGGGCCTTTAATGAACACATCCAGTTCACGCATTCCCTGTTCCTGGGCTGCTTTAGCCGCATTTCTGGCGGCTAATTGGGCCGCATAGGGGGTGCTTTTGCGTGAACCTTTGAAACCGCTGGTGCCGCCACTAGACCATGAAACAACATTCCCTTGCTGGTCGGTAATACTCACAATTGTGTTGTTAAATGTAGCATAAATATAGGCGCGTCCATAAGGAACATTGCGCCGTTCTTTTTTACCCGTTGATCGGACTGTACGAGCTTTTTGTTTTGCCATAACGTCTCCGTTCCGTTATCTAAGGAGATAAATTTGCCACCCAGTTTTACAATCTAATTTCCACACTCTGCATAAGGTTAGAAACTAGATTGGTTACTACTTGCGAGCAGCTCGCTTCTTACCGGCCACGGTCTTGCGGCTACCTCGTTTGGTACGGGCATTAGTGCGGGTTCGCTGGCCCCGAACCGGCAAATTCCGACGATG
>CAZDMM010000874.1:0-843 GCA_964505845.1 uncultured Caldilineaceae bacterium | reverse complement strand
GACCCCACGGTAACAGCCAATTTCCTGCAATCGCTTGATATTTAACCCGATCTCGCGCCGCAAATCACCTTCTACCACGTAATCACGGTCAATGATTTCACGCAAGCGCGTAACTTCTTCCTCAGCCAAGTCTTTAACACGAGTATCAGGATTGATTCCCGTGTTTCTCAAAATCTCCTGGCTGGTGGTTAAGCCAATTCCATAGATATAGGTGAGACCAGTTTCCACCCGTTTCTCACGAGGCAAGTCAACACCGGCAATACGAGCCATATTCTCTCTCCTTAACCTTGGCGCTGCTTATGTTTGGGATTGGTGCAAATAATGCGCACCACCCCTCGACGCTTAATAACTTTACAATTGTCACAACGACGTTTAATTGAAGGTTTGACTTTCATAATTCTCATCCTTGCCAATTCACTAAATTACAATAAAGTCAAAATATAAGGCTCTCCATCGGTAACCGCAAACGTATGTTCAACATGCGCTGATAATTTACCATCTTCAGTTACCACAGTCCAGCCGTCGCTCAATAATTTGGTTTTCCAGGTCCCCATGTTCACCATTGGCTCAAGGGCGATGGTCATGCCAAGTTTTAAGGGCATCCCTTTGCCCCGCTGGCCAAAGTTAGGTACCTGTGGGTCTTCGTGCATATTGCGACCAACCCCATGTCCGGTGTATTCGCGGACTACATTAAAACCATGTCGCTCCACATACTCCTGCACGGCTGCCGAAATATCTTCAGTACGATTTCCCAGGCGAGCCTGGCTGATTCCCAGGTAAAGAGCCTGCTCGGTCACACTCAACAACCTTTGAGCTTCTGCGGAGATTTTTCCAACCGGCAGA
>CAZDMM010000873.1:0-3419 GCA_964505845.1 uncultured Caldilineaceae bacterium | reverse complement strand
TCTGGGGATGCAAAACCTAATACGGCTGTACTAAATGAAAATTGTGATCCAGTTCCCACTACCAATGCGTATGCATTTTCTTCTTTATTATAGGCAAAATAGTTGTTACCAGCAGCGGTATCACTAGTGTATGCCGCGCCGAAGGAGATAACCCCTAAAAAGTCATTCGCTTGATTTAATCCCGATACGTTATACAATTCGACTCCTGCGAAAAATCCTGGAATTGCTCCTACCCCTTCACCACCAAATGCACCCGCCAGTGTCGATCCTATTTCAATAGTACTGCCAACGAAAGCTTCAATTACACCTGCCGCATCAGCACCAGCTCCGACTGCTTGCATACCAAAAGCAATAGCTAAATCCTGATTGGTAACTTCTGGCTTTCTGTAAACATTCTCAAAGCCATCAATAAATGACTTAACAACCTCTTTATTATTCCCTATAAACTCCTCTGTAATGGGGTTTATCCGGTGTTCACATTCAGCGTCCCAACACTCAGCATGGCCGGTGGGATCAATATATTTTAGCGGGTTATTTCTGGTATAGCTGTAACGATTCCACCCCTGCGATCCCCCCGGCTCCGGCACCACCGTATCCGCACTAATAAAACGCCCTAAAACCGGCGAATAGAATCTCGCATTATAGTCATACAACCCAAACCCCGCCTCCTGACGTTGTGAGGTGAATCCCAAGTCCGTTGGGCCGGTACCGCCCCAGCGAGTCTCCCCATAGGGCAAATACCGCGCCTCGCTGAACTTGTTGCCGCTGGCATCAGTTGTTAAAGAGGTGCTGCCCAGGTGATCCCCGTGTAAATAGTATACCACAGTTCCTTTACGCATCGCCACTCGCTGAGCGCCGAAGCTGTAGTATTTGGTTACACTCTCCACCTTGAGCGTGCGGCTGA
Source organism: uncultured Caldilineaceae bacterium (assembly GCA_964505845.1). Taxonomy (GTDB): domain Bacteria; phylum Chloroflexota; class Anaerolineae; order 4572-78; family J111; genus DSQQ01. The sequence goes on along the minus strand of CAZDMM010000873.1, from coordinate 2,515 downwards.
CCCAACTACTTTGATTCCCGGCCAGGTCTCGCACCCGCGCCTGGAAAGTATAGGTCACACCCGGCGTCCCGGCAAAGGTGGCGCTGGTCGTCACTACGTTGGTTAGCCAGCCGGTGTAATTGGGGGCCGCGCCGGCTTTGTACTGCACGTCGTACCGTAGGTCGCCGGAACTGGGGCTGGGGTCGCTGCCGCTCCAGGCCAGGGAGAGGTTGCGCCCGCTGGTCGGGGCTACGGTCAGGGTCACGGTGGGGATTTGGGTGTCGGTGGTGAAACTCCAATTCTTTTGGCCGGTTTTGCCCGCTGCGTTGACGGCGCTGGCCTGCAGCGAGTGCAGCCCTTCGGTTAAGGTGGTGGTGGCGGTGAAGGCGCTTTGGCTCCAGGTGCTGCTGCGGCTCACTCCGTCAATGACCAGGCTGAAGCCGGTGATGGTGCTGCCGGAACTCAGTTGGCCGGTGATGGTGGGGCTGGCGCTGGCAATAAAAGCGCCGGGTATGGGCGTAACGGGGGTAATGATCGGCGTGCTGGTGCTGACGGTGGTGGTAGCCAGCCCGCTAAAACCGATGTTACTGGCCCGGTCAGCCGCCTGGGCCTGGAAGGTGTAAGTAATACCGTTGCTGCCGTTAAAGATATTGGAGGTGGCCTGAGTATTGGTCAGCCAGCCCTGCCAGGCTCCGCCGTTGGTGCGGTACTGCACGGTATAGGTCAGCGGGCCGGGTGGGGTGTCGCTGCCGCTCCAGGTGACCGGGAAGGAAGTGCTGCCCTGGTAAGGGGTGTTGGGTTCCAGGAGTTGCACCGTGGGGATGGTGTTGTCCACGTAGAAGCTGCGGGAGACGCTGCTGTTGTTGCCCCACTGGTCGCTGCCGCTGAGGGTAAAGGTGTGGGGCTGGTCGCTGGTAGCTAAAGCGGCGGTATTCAGGTTGACCGCCCAGGCGCCGAAGGCCAGGGCGGTGGCCGGGCCGCCGTCAATTTGGTAGGAGAGCGAGGCCGGGGTGGTATCGCTGGCGCTGCCGCTGAAGAGGACTGTGCCTTTGAGCCAGGTGTTGGCCGCCGGGCTGGTAATGCTCAGGGCCGGGGGCTGGTTGTCAAAGGTCAGGCTGACCGGGGCGGAGGCCGGGCTGCTGTAAGCCCCCCGCTTGGCAATGGCGGTATAGCTGTGCGTGCCGGGCGGCAGGGCTACGTTTACGCTCCACTGGCCGCAAAAGCTGGCCGGGATGTTGCTGGCCAGCAGCACCCCGTCCTGGTACAGGTCAACCAGCACCGAGGAGCCGGCGTTGCCGCTCAGGGTCACAGGGTAGCTGCTCTGGGCCGGATTGCCGCCAAAGAGCGCCCCGTTGGCCGGGCTGGTGATAACCGGCATTTCAGGGGCCGGGGCGCACATAAAGTGGGCCTGCACCGCGTCAATATCCGGGCCGGCCAAACTGCGTTGAAAGTTGGTGCTATAGCGTTCAATGTTGGCAATCTTCACGTAGCGGGCCGATTGGACATAGCCCAGGTCAAAGGATTTGGTACCGTTGCTGACGCCGTTGCCGCCGTTGTAGGTACCTACCCAAATCCAGGGGCCATCGGGCTGGTTAGCCACGTAAACCTTATAATCTTCGCCGCCGTTGCCGGTTTCGTACACGGTCAGGTCATTGCCCGCACCGTTGCAAATGGCTTCCTCACCGGCTCCCATATCCACAATGATCCAGCCCACCTCGGCGGAACTGGTGGTCCAGCCCAGGCTGATGGTGGTACTGTTGTTAGCGCCAATAACATTGTTAGGGCTGCCGGCCACACCGATAATGTTTTCTTCGCCGTAGTTATAGCTCACCCAGCCATCGGCCCAGGCATCCAGCGGGCAACCGGCTTGCTCCTGGGGCCGGTGGGGCAGGCAGAGCGGCGGGGTAAAGCCCGGCGGCAAGGGCGAGGCCAGGCCGGCCGGCTTGAAAGAGGATTGAATTGTGAATGGTGAATTGTGAATTGTGAATGGTGAATGGTTCACTGGGGGTAGCTCGGTGATGGTTAAGGCGAGAGGTTGGAGGGCAGGAGGGTTGGAGGATTGGAGGTTGGAAGGTTGTGAAATGGGGGATTGAACTATTGCTTCATCCTCCAGTCCTCCAGTCTTCCAGTCCTCGCCTCCTCCATCCAGCCAGGTCACAAAATTATTGGCCGTGGTCTCAAACTGCTGCTCGTAAATGCCGCCGATGTAAACGGTGGTGATTTCCGGCCCGCCGCCGCTGCTGTCTTCAATCTCCAACAGGCGGTTGCCGTCGCCGTCGTACACAAAGGCGCTGGTGTAACTTTTGCCGCCCTGCACCCAGGTAACCTTCTTGAGCTTGTTCTCCTCCGTCCACTGTTGGTTATAAGTGACGCCGTTTTCCGTGCGGGTGAGCATATTGCCGTTGCCGTCGTAGCTGTAGCTAAAGGTGGCGGTCGGGCTGACCACGCTGGTCACAGCGTGGGGGCGGATGCCGCTGGTGGGATAGTTATAAGTCATGTTGTTGCGGCTGGTGATATTGCCGATGAAGTCATAGCC
>CAZDMM010000872.1:0-3421 GCA_964505845.1 uncultured Caldilineaceae bacterium | reverse complement strand
CGAGTCAAAGAAGGGCGTGGGGGTAACTTTGGCCGGGGTCAGCCGGCCGCCGATGTCAACCAGCAGGTTGCAGCCCGGCCAGGTGTATTCGGTTTTGAGGTAGGCCATGGCCAGCATTTTGCCGACGGTGTGGCCGCGGGTGCTGTAGGTAACATAGCCCACCTCATGCCCGCCGGAGATCAGGGATTGGCGGTAAGCCTGGGCCTCGCTGCCGCTGAATATCTTTTCTTTGAAGCCGCTCACCTCCCGCACGCTGTAAACCTTGTCCCGAAAGGAAGCCGGGATGGCGCTGTCGAGGGTCAGGCCGGTCCAGCGTTCGGTCAGGCCCTGTTCTTGCACCCGCAGCAGGGCCTCGCGCCCGATGAAATCACGCTTATCAAAGCGGATCCAGGCATCCAGGCCAACGTGGAAGGGCGAGTAGTTTTCATTGATATCATTGCCGTAGAGCGGAAAGGCTTTTTCCAGGCGCAGGCTTTGCATAGCCTGCACGCCGTAAGGCAGCAGCCCAAAGGCTTTACCCGCCTGGAGCAGGTATTCCCACAGCGCCCCGGCTTCTTCCGCCGGGGTGTACAGCTCGTAGCCCAGTTCGCCGGTGTAGCCAGAGCGGGAGAGGATCAGTTCGACGCCGTTGATGGTGGCTTTGGCAAAGCGGAAAAACTTTAAGTCGTCCAGGTTGGCATCTTTGACCACCGCCTTGAGGAACTGGCGAGAGCGCGGCCCCTGCACCACCGGCAGGGCCACCGCTGCGGTGATGTCGGTAACATAAGCGCCCGTGCCGAGGGCATGCTCGGCAATCCAGCGGGCGGTTTTTTTGCGCGGGCCGGAGCTGGTCACAATCATAAAATGCTCGTCGTGGAACTTATAAACGGTGATGTCATCCACCACGCCGCCCTGCTCATTGCACATGGTGGAGTAACGCAGTTGACCCGGCTCCATATCGCGCACCTCGTTGACCAGCAGGTGGTTGATCAGCCGTTCCGCCCCCGGCCCCTTAATGTCCACCTCGCCCATGGTCGAAAGGTCTTGCATGCCCACGTTGGTGCGGGTATTGATGTGTTCCTCCACCGGTGAGGTGTAAGAGAGCGGGAACATAAAATCGCCGCCGCCTTTGACCAGTTGCCCGGCGGAGCGCAGATGAAAATCATAGAAGGGGGTTCGACGTTCTGGCATTTAGCACTCCTTTACTTCTTTCCCAAATCAAAGGCCCTTTGCCAGATTTGGACATAGCTTTTGACGCTCAAATCACGCGGGTTGCCGATGGTCTGCGGGTCTTTGAAGGCGATGTCGGCCAGCATGGGGATTTCCTCTTCGTAAAAGCCCATCTCTTGCAAGGTTGGAATTTCAACATCGCGGGTCAGGCGCATAACCGCCTCTACCGCTTTCTCCGCCGCCTTCCACACGCTCAGGCCGCGAATATCCTCGCCGAGGGCCTGGGCGATGCGGGCAAACTTGTGCGGCTCGCCCAAATAATTGTATTCCATCACCGGGCCAAGCAGCCAGCCGGTCAGCGCGCCGTGCGGCACATTATGGACGCCGCCGGCCGATTGGCTCATGGCATGGGCCGCGCCGGCGCTTTCGGTGCCGTAGGCCAGCGCGCCCAGCATGGCGGCCATGCTCATCTTGTAGCGGGCCTCGGCGTTGCGTCCCTGGGCAAAAGCCACCCGCAAATATTGACCCACGTACTCCATAGCCAACAGGGCCACCGCGTCGGGCAAGGGTTGGGCATAGGCGCAGGTGTAACACTCAACGGCGTGGGCCAGGGCATCCAGGCCGGTAGCGGCGGTGATAGCCGGCGGCAGTTCAAAGGTTAATTCGGGGTCAATCAGGGCCAGCCAGGCCCCAATCAGGGCCGTGCCGCCCACATTAAATTTAATTTTGCGCTGCGGGTCGGTGATGACCGCCCACAGCGTCACCTCGCTGCCCGTGCCGGCCGTGGTCGGCACACAGATGGTGGGCGGGATACGTTTTTTGATGGGCTGCGGGTCGGCCCACTCATAATCCAAAATCGAGCCGCCGTTGGCCGCCACCACGCCGATGGATTTGGCGGTGTCCATAGAGCTGCCGCCGCCCAGGCCGATCAGTCCGTCGCAGCCTTCGCGCCGGTACATGTCGGCCCCCTCGTTCACCAGGGCGATGGGTGGGTTGGCGGCCACCTGATCAAAAATTACATAGCTCAGGTTGGCCGCTTTCAAAGGGGCGATGGCTCGTTCCAGCAGCCCGGCTTTGACCACGCCGGGGTCGGTGACAAGCAAGGGGCGCTGCATGCCCAAAGCTTTAGCTTCGTCGGCCAGGGATTTGATGGCCCCCAGGCCGTGTTTCATAACGGTTGGAATTTCAAAACTGCGGATGTTCATTGCGGAGACTCCTTGAGGTTGCATCATTAGATAAATAGTAGCCAGTAGTCAGTAGTCAGAAATCTGGCCTCTGACTACTGGCTACTGATTGTTGACTCCTGACTACTGTTATCTCTTCCACTCACTTCTGGGTTTGCCGGCTCTTATCTCGGCCCGGCGATGTTCCGCAAAGGCGGTCAGTTCGTCGGCAATGGCCGGGTCGAGGGGTGGGGCTTCGTAGTCGCGCAGCATGCGCTTCCACAGGGCGTTGGCCCGCTGGTAGGTGTCAACCTTGCCTTCTTCTTCCCACTTTTCGTAATTGTCCATGCTGAAAACGGTGTGCTGGTAAAATGCGGTTTCGTAGTGGCGCATGGTGTGCTGCGCGCCCAAAAAGTGCTGTCCCGGCCCCACTTCGGCGTAGGCGTCCCAGGCAAAATCATCATCGCTGAGGCCAATGCCGTTGACAAAGCGGGCCATCATCCCGCACAATTCCAAATCAATGATAAACTTTTCGTAACCGGCAATCAGGCCGCCCTCCAGCCAGCCGGCGGCATGCAGCACAAAGTTGACCCCGGCCTGGACGGTCGGCCACATGGTGCCGGCCGATTCGTAGCCGGCCTGGGCGTCGGGGATGCGGGAGGCGGTGAAGTTGCCGCCGGAGCGGAAGGGCAAGTTATAGCGACGGGCCATCTGCGCCCCGGCGTACAGAGCCAGGGCATTTTCGGGCGTGCCAAAGCAGGGCGCGCCGCTGCGCATGTCAATATTAGCCAAAAATGAGCCGTAAATGCAGGGCGTGCCGGGGTTGAGCATCTGGGCATAGCAGATGCCAAACAGGGCCTCGGCGTTTTGCTGGGCCAGGGTGGCGGCCATGGTGCTGGGCGACATCGCCCCGGCGATGAGAAAGGGCGTAACCAGCACGGCCTGCCGGGCGCGAGCGTAAACTTCCAGCGCGCCGAACATGCGGTCATCAAAACGGAGGGGACTGGAGGCGTTGATGAGCGAGAGGGTGGCCGGATTCTCGCGGATGGCCTCTGCCCCAAAAAGGATTTCTGCCATGATGACGGTATCGCGGGCGTTTTCGGCGTGGG
>CAZDMM010000871.1:0-3422 GCA_964505845.1 uncultured Caldilineaceae bacterium | reverse complement strand
TCAACCAGCCCCACCCGGATTTTGCCGCCGATGACATACCAGTAATCTACCTGCTGAAAGTGATAGTGCAATCCCCTCAGCACTCCCGCTCTGGAGTCGGAGCGATTGGTTTGGACAATCTCCCAACTCCGTTGGGGAAACCACTCCTTGCGAAACGTTTCCATAAAACGCCCACGATCATCGCCAAATGATTTTAGATGGACAATCTGAACGTCTTTGATGATGGGTGATTCTTGAATTTCAGACATTACTTCTCCACGAATGGTAGTCTCTAATTTATACCCGCATTGTATCAATTTGCTGCTTCATCCGCCAATCCTTTGCCGCCGGTTGCACCCCGTGCTATACTGAACGTTCAACGTTTAACGTTTAACGGCAAGTAAATGACACAAGAATTTTCTCATCACACCTTTCTTTCCCCGTTCACGTGGCGCTACGGCAGCGCCGAGATGCGCCATATTTGGAGCGAGGCGCACAAACGGCGCTTGTGGCGGCGGCTGTGGGTGGCCCTGGCCGAAGCCGAGCAGGCCGCCGGGCTGGTCAGCCAGGCCCAGGTGGAGGATTTGCGCGCCAACGCCGACAGAGTAGATGTGGAGCGCGCCCTGGAAATTGAAGCCGAGATTCAGCACGATTTAATGGCCGAGGTCAAAACTTTTGCCGAACAATGCCCCATCGGCGGGGGGATTATCCATTTGGGGGCCACCTCGATGGATATTGAGGATAACGCCGAGGCCCTGCGTCTGCGAGAAAGCCTGGATTTAATTCTGACCCGCCTGAGCCACCTGTTGGAGCATTTAGCCGGCCAGATTGAGCGTTGGGCCGATACCCCCGTCATCGGCTTTACCCATCTTCAGCCCGCCGAGCCAACCACGCTGGGCTATCGCCTGGCCCAATACGGCTTTGACCTGCTGACCGACCTGGCCGAGACCCGCCGGGTGCGCGACGGCATCCGGGGCAAGGGCTTCAAAGGAGCGGTGGGCACATCGGCTTCATACCAGGATTTGCTGGGCAACCCGACCGGAGACCGGAGACCGGAGACCGGTAATCTCCAATCCCAAAGGGATGCTTCGCAATCACCAATCACCAATTACCAATTACCCCTCTCCCCGGCCCAACTCGAAGCTCACATCATGTTCGCCATCGGCCTGGAGCCGTTCCCGGTAGCCACCCAAACTTATCCCCGCAAACAAGATTGGCTGGTATTGAACAGTTTGGCCGGGCTGGCCGGGTCGCTATATAAATTTGCCTTTGATTTGCGCCTATTGCAAGCGCCATCGCTGGGTGAGTGGGCCGAGCCGTTTGGCCGCAAACAAGTAGGCTCCAGCGCCATGCCTTTCAAGCGCAATCCCATCAATGCCGAAAATATTGACAGCCTGGCCCGTTTTGTGGCCGCTTTACCCCGCGTGGCCTGGGATAACGCCGCCCACTCGCTGCTGGAGCGCACCCTGGACGACTCGGCTAACCGGCGCGAACTGTTCCCGGCCGCTTTTTTGGCGACTGACGAAATTTTGCGCCGGGCCACCCGCCTGGTGCGTGACCTGCGGGTGGACGAGCCGGCCCTGGCCCGCAACCTGGAAAGATACGGCCTCTTTGCCGCCACCGAGCGCGTGCTCATGGCCGCCGCCAAAGCCGGGGCCAACCGGCAGGAGATGCACGAAATCATCCGCGAGCACAGCCTGGCCGCCTGGGCGGAAATTGCGGCGGGCCGGCCCAACCCCTTAGCCACTCGTCTGCCCGCTGACCCCCGGATTACCGCTTATCTGGCCCCGGAGCAGATCAGCGCCCTGCTAGATGTGGCCCACTACGTAGGTGATGCCCCGGAGCGGGCCAAGAAGCTGGCGGAGCAAATTAGAGAAGCAATTCATCCCACGACCCATTTATAGGATTTCGGAAGGTTGGAAGGATGGAGGGGTGGAAGAAAGATCATCTTACCATTCTTCCAGCCTTCCAGCCTCCAATTTTCCAAAGGAGATACCTTTGCCAATCAAAGCCATCACCTTCGACTTCTGGGCGACGTTGTACAAGCCCAAAACGGTAGACTATACCCAACGCCTGCTGCGCATGAAAGAGATTGTTGAGCGGGGGACGGGTATTAATTATGCCACAGAGGAGTTTCAGTTAGCCGTCAAATTGGCCCGCGATACCTGGAGCCGCACCTGGCGTGAAGATTATTACACCATGTCCGCCGCCGATTGGCTGGGTGTGATGCAGCGCGGCCTGGGGGCCTTGCTGCCGGCAGACTGCCTGGTTGAGCTTGAAACGGTCATGGAAAACAGTGTGCTAGAGGATTTGCCGACTCTGACCCCTGAGGCGGTGGCGGTGCTGGCCGCTCTGTCGCAACGCTACCGGCTCGGCCTCATTTCTGATACCGGCATCACGCCGGGGCGAGTGCTGCGCCACATCCTGGAGCAGGATCAACTCAGCCGTTACTTTACCTACCTCACCTTTTCCGACGAGGTGGGCCGCAGTAAACCCCACCCCTCGGCTTTTTTGACCACCCTCGCGGTGTTAAAAGCCACTCCTGCCGAAGCCGTTCACATCGGTGATCTGCTGCGCACCGACATCGCCGGGGCGCAGGCGGTGGGCATGCGGGCGGTGCAATATATCGGCATCAGCCATGATGTGGGGGAGGAGTTAAACGGCGCAACCGTGACCCCGGACGCGGTGATTCGCAGCCATGAGGAGTTGGAGCCGCTGTTAAAACAGTGGATTTAAAGGTGCTTGGCTTTATCAACGGATTAGCTGCACACTCTGCTCATCCACATCCCAAGAAGCGATTCGGGCCAGTGTGTCCAAAATAGTGTGACGCAACCTGCGGTCGGTGGTGGCTTTAAAGCAGTGGTGCAAGCCGGTGACACAGCGGCTAATCACGCCGGCCAGATCACCTTCGTGGTCGTCAACCAGGTCACGATGCTCCAAAATCTCGGTAATGAGAGTGACATAGAACATCACCGCAGCGGGCCAGTTCTGCGCTTGAACGCACTGATCTCCCACTTTAACCAAATCTAACAGCTTTAAGGATAAAACGTGAGCCGCGTTCCACCTGCCCGCCGCCTGATAGAAGGTGTAGCATATCTGGCGTTTGATGGCTTTTTGCCCCTCTAAGGCCGGGCGGCTCTCCGGCTCAACCTGGGGCGGCTCAAGAAACATTTCCAGGCCAGGCTCGTAATCCACCATTTGACCGATAAGGTCAAGCAGTTCGGCTTTACTATATTGATCCAACTGTGTTAAATCGGCCGCTTGGGGCCGGCGCGAGCGCCGGTAGCGAAAGACGGTCTTGCCAAAGGAGTAGCAAAAATCAACTTCAAAAATGGTGGATTTAGGCATAACTATCCTTTCCTTGAGCTAAAATTAACCCAAAATTGCCCCTAGTTCTTAGTCAATAGACTTTTGACGAGGTGACATAAAGATAATAAACTAAC
>CAZDMM010000870.1:0-3425 GCA_964505845.1 uncultured Caldilineaceae bacterium | reverse complement strand
GACCATGCTGGTGGTGACGCACGAGATGGGCTTTGCGCGAGCCGTAGCCAGCCGCATGTACTTTTTTGACCAGGGCCAGATTGTGGAAGCCGGCGCGCCGGCTTCCATATTTAGCCATCCCAAAGAAGAGCGCACCAAAGAGTTTTTGTCCCAGGTGTTGGCCCACTAGCCGTTCCTATCCCGCCGCGGCAAAGCCGAATCGTCTGGCTAAGAACCCCGTTTTCTCAAAGAAAACGGGGTTCTGGCTACCACCGCTCGTAGGAATGACTATAATCGTTTTGTGCAGGTTAAGCCACCGGAGCCGCCGCTGCAAACTAGCGGCTCAACTGCCCCAGGGGGTCGGGCCGCCAGGATTCCAGCACCTTCATGTAGTTGGCCCGCTCAAAGGCGGCCGGGTCGGCCACGTGCTGCTGGCTCATGCTGCCCTGCATCTGCCGCACCGATTCGTACTCGTGCTCTTCCATCCAGGCGACCAGGCCGGCCAGGATTTCACGGATGCGCTGCAGGCCGTTATGCAGCAGCTCCGAGGTCATCATGGTCACTTTGGCCCCGGCCATCAGCCCTTTCAGCACGTCCTCATGGGTGTGAACGCCGGTGGTAATGGCTAAATCCACTGCCACCCGGCCGTAGAGGATAGCCATCCAACGCAGCGGCAGGCGCAGCTCGTGCGAGCTGCTCAAGACCAGGTGCGGCGTCACCTCCAAAGCCTCTAAATCAAAGTCCGGCTGGTAAAAACGGTTGAACAGCACCAGGGCGTCGGCCCCGGCGGCGGCCAGGCGCTTGGCCATGTGGCCGGTGGCGCTAAAGTAAGGGCTAACCTTGACCGCGACCGGGATGGTCACGCTCTGCTTGACCGCGCCGACCACGTCCAGGTACATCTGCTCCACCTCGGCCCCGCTGCGCTCCAAATCGGTGGGGATGTGGTAGAGATTCAGCTCCAGGGCGTCGGCCCCGGCCTGCTGCATTTTTTGGGCGTAGCTGATCCAGCCGCCGGTTGAAACCCCGTTCAGGCTGGCAATGACCGGGATGCCGACGGCTCCCTTGGCCCGCCGGATATGCTCCAGGTACTCGTCGGGGCTGACCCCGTTGTAATGGTTCAGGTCGGGGAAGAAGGTTTTCGCCTCGGCAAAGCTTTCGGCCATGTAATCCAGGTAATGATCCAGGCGGCGGCTTTCGGAGGCGATTTGCTCCTCAAAGAGGGAGTACATGACCACCGCCGCCGCGCCCTCATCCTCCATGCGGCGAATATTGTCCAGGCTGCGCGACAGCGGCGAAGCCGAAGGGACGATGGGGTTTTTGAGGGTCAACCCCAGGTAAGTTGTGCTCAAGTCCATGTTATTCCTCCTCCTTGGCCATCCAGGCATAATGCTGCCAGCGATGGTTAACAATTTCCTGGGCCTGCCGCAGCAGTTGGGCGGCCACCGCCGGGTGGCTCTGCTGCAGCACCCGGTAACGATTTTCCGAGTAGAAGAAATCTTGCAGCGGGACTTTGGGCGGCTTGGAATCAAGCTGCAGCGGGCTTTTGCCCTCGGCGGCCAGGGCGGGGTTGTAGCGGTAGAGCAGCCAGTGACCGGCGTCGGCGGCCAGTTTTTGCTGCTCCATGCCCTTGCCCATGTCAATGCCCCAGGCGATGCAGTGGCTGTAGGCGATGATCAGCGACGGGCCGGGGTAGGCTTCGGCCTCTAAAAAGGCTTTGACCGTCTGGGCGTCGTTGGCCCCCATGGCCACCTGGGCCACGTAGATGTGGCCGTAGCTCATGGCCAGCAGGCCCAAATCCTTCTTGGGCGTCTGCTTGCCGCCGTCGGCAAACTTGGCCACCGCGCCCAGCCCGGTGGCTTTGGAGGCCTGGCCGCCGGTGTTGGAGTAAACCTCGGTGTTCAGCACCAGCACGTTAACGTTGTGGCCGCTGGCCAGCACGTGGTCCAGCCCGCCAAAGCCGATGTCGTAGGCCCAACCATCCCCGCCCACAATCCAGACATTCTTTTTAACCAGGGCATCGGCCACGCTGAGCAGGTCGCGGGCCGGCGGGTCTGAGCGGCCTTTCAGTCTGGCTTTCAGCGCCTCCACCCGCTCGCGCTGGGCGGCAATCCCGGCTTCGTTAGATTGGTCGGCTTCCAGCAGGGCCTTGACCAGTTCCGGGCCGATGTCTTCGTGCAGCCGCACCAGCAGCTCGCGGGCGTACTCGTTGTGCTTGTCCAGAGTCAGGCGCATGCCCAGGCCAAACTCGGCGTTGTCCTCAAAGAGAGAGTTGCTCCAGGCCGGGCCGCGTCCCTCCCGGTTGACCGTCCAGGGGGTGGTGGGCAAATTGCCGCCATAGATGCTGGAGCAGCCGGTGGCGTTGGCAATCAGGGTGCGGTCGCCAAAAAGCTGGCTGAGCAGGCGCAGGTAGGGCGTTTCGCCGCAGCCGGCGCAGGCGCTGGAAAACTCGAACAGCGGCTCCAGGAACTGGATGTTTTTGACGTTGGTGTACTTTAAGCCCTCGCCTTCGCCCTCGGGAGAGCGGGCCAGGTCCGGCAGGCCAAGGAAGAAATCCCAGTTTTCGCGCTCCTGTTCGCGCAGCGGCAGTTGCGGGTGCATGTTGATGGCTTTGCGGGCGACGTTGCTCTTGTCTTTGGCCGGGCAGACCTCGACGCAGATGCGGCAGCCGGTGCAATCCTCTACCGCCACCTGGATGGTGTACTTTAAGCCCGGCAGCTCGCGCCAGCGGGCGTCCATCGCCTTAAAGCTTTCCGGGGCGTTAGCCAGGTGACTCGCCTCGTAGGCTTTGGCGCGGATGACCGAGTGGGGGCAGACCATGACGCACTTGCCGCACTGGATGCACAGATCGGTTTCCCAAACCGGCGCCTCCAGGGCGATGTTGCGCTTTTCGTACTTGGTGGTGCCGCTGGGGTACGTGCCGTCAAGCGGCATGGCGCTGACCGGCAGCAGGTCGCCATGCCCGGTCATCATGACCGAGGTCACGTCGCGCACAAATTGGGGTGCGCCGGCGGGCACGGGCGGCGGGAACTCGATGGGGCTGGTGATCCGGTTGGGCGTGGGCACTTCAAACAGGTTGGCCAGGGTGGCGTCTACGGCGGCAAAGTTCATCTGCACCACCGTTTCGCCGCGCTTGCCGTAGGTTTTTTCGATGGCCTTTTTGATCTCGGCGATGGCCTCGTCGCGGGGCAGCACGTTGCTGATGGCAAAGAAGCAGGTCTGCATAACGGTGTTGATGCGCACGCCCATGTTGTTTTCGCGGGCCACCCGGTAGGCGTCAATCACGTAAAATTTTAGCTTCTTGGCAACAATTTCCTCCTGCACCGGGCGGGGCAGGCTGTCCCAGACCTGGTCGGGCGGCAGGGGGGTGTTGAGCAGGAAGGTCGCGCCCTCTTCGGCCAGCTCCAGCGGGTTGAAGCGCTCGATAAAGCCAGACTGGTGGACGGCCA
>CAZDMM010000869.1:0-3442 GCA_964505845.1 uncultured Caldilineaceae bacterium | reverse complement strand
ATATCAATCACGCCGGCCAACGTCATAGGTTGTTGGGCCACCACCCCCACGGTTTGCCCATGCAGCCGGGCAAAGCCAATAATGGCATTTTGAGCAAAATATTCCTGCACTTCCAAAAAGCTATGCACATCAAAGATTTTCTGGATGATCGCCTTCATATCGTAGGCCTCGTTGGGGTCCATCGGTATGATGGTGTTAAGAGCAGCATCCATGCGCCAGGGGTCGTCGGTAGGCTGCACGGCCGGGGCCGGTTCGGCATTGTTGGCCGGCAGGTAGCCGAGTAGTTTGCGAGTTAACGCCAGAGTTTGCCCTTCGTCATCGGCGATAAAGTGGGCCACCCCGCTCACCGCGCTATGCGCCATGGCCCCGCCCAGCGTTTCCAGATCAACCTGCTCTCCGGTCACGGCTTTGACCACTTCGGGGCCGGTGATAAACATCTGGCTGGTGCCTTTGGCCATAATGATGAAGTCGGTCAGGGCGGGAGAGTATACCGCCCCACCGGCGCATGGCCCCAGGATAACGCTGATTTGAGGTACAACGCCGCTGGCCAGGGTGTTGCGATAGAAAAGTTCACCGTAAGCGGCCAGGCTATATACGCCTTCCTGGATCCGCGCTCCCCCCGAGTCGATCAGGCCAATCACCGGCACGCCGGCGTCCATAGCCATATCCATAATTTTGACCACTTTCTGGCCCACGGCTTCGGAGAAAGACCCGCCCAAAATAGTGAAATCTTGGGCATAGATGCAAACGCGCCGGCCATCAATTTTGCCAAAGCCGGTTATCACGGCATCGCCCGGATGGGTTTCCTTATCCAGCCCAAAGTCGGTATGGCGCTGCACAATATAGCCGCCAACCTCCCGAAAGGTGCCTTCATCCAGCAAGCGGTTAACCCGTTCCCTGGCCGTGAGTTTGCCCTTGGCATGTTGAGCTTCAACCCGTTCTGCCCCGCCTCCCTGGATAATTTTTTGGCGCAGTTCTTGCAGCTCGACGATCAAAGCCTGATGCCCATTAGAGCTTGAGGCCCCGCCAGCCGGCGAAACTGTTTTGGTTTCTGATGTTTTCACATCTGCCATAATAAAAATCCTTCCCCCTTTAATGATTGGTAGAGATTAATTTGCCGCTTTCAGCCGCTGCTGCGGCGATAGCCGCTTTGGCCAGGTCGAGCAGAATGAATGGGGCTACCCCCGTCAGCCAGGCCTGTTGCCAACTGCCTAGCATAACGGCCAGCCAACCGGCTCCAACCAGGTAGAGAAGCAGTATCCCGGCGACAGCCGCAATAAAGTTGCCCTGCCAGGTGTCCAGCTTTAAACGTTCCACCAGCCAGCCGGCTGCAAAAGCGGCCGGCACAAAGCCGATCAAATACCCGGCGGTGGGGCTAGCAAAGGCGTTGGCGCCAAGCCCTTTGGCGTCAAGCGGCAGACCGGCGGCAATCAACCCCAGGTAAAGCACCTGGGCGGCGGCGCCTCCCCGCGCCCCCAGCACCAAACCGGATAAGATCACGGCCAGGGTTTGCAGGGTTATGGGTACCGGGGTAAACGGCAGCGGGATGGTAATCCGGGCGGTTAGAGCCGTAGCAGCCGTAAAAACTACCACGGCCCCTACTTGCCACCAAAGCGTTTTTTGAAGTTGTGTAGTGGAGAGAGTTTTCACATTGTTGCTGTTCATTTGAGAGTTTACCTCCTCCTAAAAGTTTGTGCAGTATAACATTGGCTTATTGGTCAAACAAATGCCTTCCTTATTCTATTTGGGCCAGCGGCCGCTCCTCAGATTCTGCGCCGGAGCGTGGAGCGGCTGTGGCCGGGCTTTGGCCTTTGGCCCCGCTAAACAGGCTGCCGGCTAACCCAAAGATAAGTTTAAAGGTCACGATGATGGGTTTAAACACCCACTCGATAAATTCGTTCACAATGCCCATGCCTTCGGCAAACCAATGCAAGATGGGCGCTGCAACATGGATAGGTTTAAAGTGGGCATAAGCCACACAGACCAAAAGCGTCGCCACCGAGATAAGAAATTTAGCCCAGGCCGGAAATTCAAACTCAAAAAATTCGGCAATTAACAGTTCAAGCCCGATGTTAAAAACGATGATATAGGCTGCCTGCTCTAAAATGGGTTCCCGTTTGATCATCCAGGTAAAGACCGTAGCAGCAAACCGCATGGTGATGATACCCAGGGCCACCCCCACCATCACCACCCACAGTTGGTCGGATAGGGCTACTGCCGCTACCACATTATCCAGGCTAAAGGCCAGGTCGGCCAGCTCTACATTCAAAACAACAACCCAGAAGCCGGCCCCGGCTTTACGCTTAAACCCTTCTGCCTCGTCCTCCTCGCCTTCTTCGGCGGCTTTAACATTTTTGGCCAGATTTTCAAAGGCCAGCTTGATCAGGTAAGCCGCCCCCAACACTTTGAGAAAAGGATTGGCAATCACCCAGGCGGCCATCACCAGCATCAACCCTCGGCCCAGGTATGCTCCCAGCAAACCAACTTTAAGGGCCGCCGATTGCTGCATGCCCAGGTAGCGGTTGGTAAAAGGCAGTAAAAATTTTAGTGGGCCGGGATAAGGCACTGATTTATCAGTAGGCAGCACCGAAACCATGGCCCCCAAGACGGCGGCATTGTCAATGGAGAGAATGCCCTCTAAAAAAATCAATTGGATGATAATTGTGATTAGCCCAATGGCATCTGTGGCGTGAACTGGTTGTTCCATCGTTTGTCTCCCTTCTGTTATGGCTGATACGGCCAGAGCGGGCCGAAAACACCTTCTCAGAAGTTATCACGAAGCCCCGGCTTTTTTACACCGGGAATGACGCTTGGTGTACTGTAGCAGAGGTATCCCTACCCGCACCTGCGGCTTCTGGGAAAGTGAAGGGTGCAGTTCGTAATATCTAAGTTAGTACCTTCAATTTAGTCTGGGCCTCTGTAATTTTTGCTTTCAGGGCAGCGATTCGCTCATTGGCCTTCATCCGGTCCGCCGATGTGGCGGCATCGGCCTCGGCTTGTAGCTGGGCAATTTGAGCCTGGAGGGCTGCAATCTGCCGGTTGATTTTGGCCCGACCCACAGCCTCGGCGGCGGCCACCTGGGCCTGCAACGTGCCTATTTCTGCCTGCCAGGCCGCAACTTGAGCCTCAAGCTGCGTTTTTAACCTGGCCTGCGCGGCCGTCACCTGGGCTTGTACCGTAGCAATACGAGCGGTGACCTGGGCTTGATCAGGCACCCCCGGAGTGTTCAGGTAAGCCTGCATATCTTTAATCGCCGTTTGCCAAACGCTGATCTGTTCTTCTTCCTGGGTGAGTAAACTTGTCTCCGCCGCCTCAATTCTGGCTTGTAAGGCCGCAATACGGGCGTTCGTCTCTACTTCGGCGGCGGGTAGAGCCGGCTCATCAAAGGTGCTGATGAATCGTTGTAACGAAACGTCCCGGGCGGTGATCGGCGCTTTAGCGA
>CAZDMM010000868.1:0-3443 GCA_964505845.1 uncultured Caldilineaceae bacterium | reverse complement strand
GCCAAAGGTCGGCCCCTGGCTGGGCTGGCGAATACAAATCATAGCTTTTTTGCCGATGTAGCCCAGGCCCTGGGTTAGCCCGACGCTGGTGGTGCTTTTGCCTTCGCCGAGGGGGGTGGGGGTGATGGCGGTCACGTCAACATATTTGCCCTGGGGCCGGCCGGCAAACCTCTGCAAAACATCGAGGTGAACTTTAGCCTTGTATTTGCCGTACAGGTCCAGGTCATCTTCAGTCAGGCCAATGCTGGCCGCGATTTCCAGGATGGGTTTAATGGTAGCTGCTTGGGCGATTTCCAGATCGCTGGGAACGGACATTATAAGTTTTCTCCTTTGAAAGGTATTTGCAAAAACGACCACCGGCCAATGACTGGTCAGCCATCTGCAGTCGGATTACAGTTTATTTTTGACTAATTCGTACACTTCATTGGCCAGGGCTTCGTGGCTGGCCAGGATGTTATCCAATTCGGCCCGCTGCTGGGTAACAAAAGCCTGGTCTTTGATAGCGCCCAGGTTGATGAGGACATTCAGGGCGGCGCTTTTGAGGCCGGCCTGGGCGCACAGCACGGCCACCCCGGCGTCGCTGACGACATTGGGGTTGCCCATTTCGGCGGTAGGGCGGCACAGGTCAATCACGGCGGCGCAGGCGCGAGCAGCCGCCAAAGGGACGAGGGTGGCCTTTTTTGAAGCCTCTTGAATGGCGGCGGTGCGAGCCGCTTTTTCCTCATCGCTGTTTTTGGGCAGGCGATAGGCCGCCATCACCATGTCAAAGGCGGCTTCATCTTCCGCCATCATGCCGGTGAGTTGGGCGCGCCAACTCTCGGATTGGGCCAGAATTTGCTGCATTTGGCCCTCCACCGCCGCAAACTTCTCTTTGCCGATGGTCAAATTACAGACCATGCTGACCAGGGCTGCACCCATGGCGCCGGCCAGGGCCGCCGCCCCACCTCCACCGGGCGTTGAGGCGGAGCTGGCCAAGGCGTCTAAAAAGGATTGAATTGTTTGGTTATTCGACATTGAATAGAACCTCTTGAAAAATTTATCAGCGCCTGTTGTCAGTTTATATGACTACTAATTGGCCGCTGACCATTCGACTGATTTTACCCCATGTTATAGGGTTGCACAAGCCGGTAGATGTATCCGATTTTAGGGCGTGTTGGTAAAAAGCGACGGTAAGGTGTGGGTTTTGAGTTCTGGCAACTTTTCTTTTTTCGTGAGTTATAATATTGGAGAAGGAGATTCACCATGAGGTTACATAAGTGTAACTGCTCAGGCTGACGCGACTGCCCATAGGGGGCCTTTGGCTCAAGTCGCTCCTTGAGGGCTTTCAGCCGCAAAGCCCGCCCGAAGGGGACGTAGGCGGACGACCGGCTTTAGCCCTGGAGGAGCGGTTTTAACCGCTAGGCTGAGTAGTAACCTTTACCCATTATTTTCAAAGAGTAAAAGGGGATTCAACAAAAAGGAGCCAGCTATCAGACTGGCTCTTTTTGAGTCCAAATAAAAATCTCGATGTACAGCCTGTGGAACCTACTCTAAAAAATCCCGCAGTCTGCGGCTGCGGCGGGGGTGGCGCAGTTTGCTCAGGGCTTTGGCCTCAATCTGGCGGATGCGCTCACGGGTAACGCCAAATTTTTGGCCCACCTCTTCCAGGGTGTAAGCCCGGCCATCCTGCAAGCCAAAGCGCAGTTGCAGCACCCGGCACTCGCGGGCGGTCAGCGACGCCAGCACATCATTTAGCCGTTCTTGCAGCATCTTGCGGGTGGCCGAGTCATTGGGCGGCAGGTGGCGGTTGTCTTCAATAAAGTCGCCCAGGGTACTGTCCATATCCTCACCCACTTCCATTTCTAAAGAAAGGGGGTACTGGGCGGCCTGGCGAATGCGCTCCAGCAGGCGCACCGTAATGCCCATCTCGGCGGCAATCTCTTCTTCGGTTGGCTCATGGCCGTTGCGCTGCACCAGTTCACGGGAAATGCGGGAGAGTTGGGTGATGCGCTCGCCCATGTGGACCGGCACGCGGATGGTGCGTCCCTGGTCAGACAGGGCGCGGCTGACGGCCTGGCGAATCCACCAGGTGGCGTAGGTGCTGAATTTAAAGCCGCGCTGGTATTCAAACTTTTCCACCGCCCGGATCAGGCCAATATTGCCCTCCTGGATCAAATCCATAAAAGAGACGCCGTGGCCAATGTATTTTTTGGCAATGCTGACCACCAGCCTAAAGTTAGCCTCGATGAGCTTGCGCCGGGCTTCTTTACCGCGCCGCACTTCGCTGCGCAGCCGCTCGCGTGAATAGCCGTTGGCCTGAGCCTGGGCCAGCCGGACGGCTGCCTTGCGGCCTCGCTCAATAGTTTTGGCGATGTCAATTTCCTCTTCGGCGTTTAGCAGGGGAATACGGCTGATTTCCTTTAAATAGAGGGCAATCGAGTCATCCACATCAAAGTCTGACTCGGCTTCGTCGGCTGAAGAGAAAAAAATATCGTCTGTCTCTTCAATTTTATCGTCTTGGTCGGGGGCAACATTAGCCGTCAGGCTCTCATCAAAGACATACAATAACGTCTCTAACTGGTCCGACTCATCTTTTTGAGTTAAAGGATCAAAATAGGGATCCGGAGCTAAAAAAAGGTGAGTGTGGCTTTGATAAGGATGGGCTAACCGATCTGAAGAGTTTGGGTAAGAGGCATGATTTCCAAGCATGGTGAACGCCTTCCTCCTTTACCGGGAGACATAAATAATCTTCACAACTTCTTTGGTGTAAATGGCAAAAAAAATCTAACTTTTGGATAGGTCTGAAAAAAACCTGAGCTGATGGCTCCAATGTTAAACCGGGTAAGCCAACCGCAAGAGGAGTGTGGCAGCTCCTTCAGACGACGAAAAGTTGATTTTTAAAGAGCAGAAAGACTAATACGGGCTATACAATAATATGTCAAGTAGTATACCACATTTTATGTTTTGATGCAATAGGTTTTTATGACAAGTTAAGCTTAAAAAATGCAAATTTTACAAAAAGATTGCCACAAAACTCGCAAAATGGTATAATTTTGAACATTAACAATATGTATACTTTAATCCTGACAAGTTTGTGTACCGCATGAAAAATTTTAAGGTTTTGGTAGTGGATGATGACCCTATCACTTGCCGTTTATTAGAAACAGTTTTGCAGATGGAAAATTACCAGACTGCATCGGCTCTTACCATTGAACAGAAGGATGTAATCTCATTACTCAACCAAGAAAAACCCGACATCGTTGTACTGGATTATCACCTAGGTTCTGAAGAAACCCTCTCTTACCTGACAACCATCCGGGCCGCCCCTGACTGGAGCCAGGTGCCGGTTTTGATGACCTCAGCCATTGACCTGGAGTGGAACTGCGTCCAGGCGGGCGCCAGCGGCTTCATCCTCAAACCCTTTGATTGGGGGCAGATGACCAACGCCGTCAATAAACTTCGGG
>CAZDMM010000867.1:0-3454 GCA_964505845.1 uncultured Caldilineaceae bacterium | reverse complement strand
TTATTGTCGGCGTGTGGCTGGCAGCGCATGAGGCCGAGCGCAAAGGTTTCAAGAAAGAGGATATCTACGATGCTGCTTTGTGGATTGTCCCTAGTGGACTGCTCGGCGCGCGACTCTTCCACGTACTGGACCACTGGTCACACGAGTACGCCGCTAACCCTGTTCGCGCCCTGTACCTCTGGGAGGGCGGCCTGGCCATCTGGGGCGGTGTGATTGGCGGTCTGATCGCCGGTATTATTCTGGCCCGACGGCGGCGCTGGTGTCTGCCTCGCCTGCTGGATGCCGTTGCACCCGGCCTGGTCCTGGCCCAGGCCATTGGGCGAGTGGCCTGTATCATCACTGGCGATGCGGTAGGGAAACCTACGGCCGGCCCCTTTGGCCTGGCTTACACCAACCCTGGAGCGATGGTACCCCGATTGGGCGTCTACTACACCCCAACCCAGGTCTATAAAATCTTCATGAACCTGTTTATCTTCGTCGTGCTCTGGCGATGGCGCGACAAAAAGCTGCCGGATGGTGCGCTCTTCCTCATCTATTTGTTGCTCTATTCCGGCCTGCGTTTCCTCATCACCTTCTGGAGTTCTTACGAAATCATCGCCCTTGGCCTCAACCAAGCCCAACTGATCAGCCTGGCTGCGCTTATCATTGGGCTACCCTGGCTGGTGTATCTGCTGCTCGGGCGCAAAGCTGCTCGCATCGTGACGCAATAGTGAGACAAAGTGAATCGCAGTTCAGTTGCGCCCCAATCCTACCCTTGCATCGAATGTTCGCCAGTTGCATCTTTTTTCGACCACCACATTAATAACATTACCGCCATCAGGGCAAGGGCTGCGCCAAAGAAAAAGGGAGTGCTTGGGCCAAAACCTGACCAGGAGCCGATACCTTGCCACAATATCCCAGCAATCAGGCTGGCCGGGAAAGCAGTCAAGCCCACTGCCGCATTATAGATGCCGTAGGCCGTGCCGCGCTGATCAGGCCGTACCAGGTCAGCAACCAGAGCTCTGGCCGTGCCATCAGTCAATCCGTAGTACAGGCCGTACAGGACAAAAAGCGTCCACACCTGCCAACCGGTTCTGGCCAGGGCAAACCCCAGGTAGATGAGAACATAAGCTAGCCAGCCGCTGCTCATGAGATGGCGACGTCCCAGCCGATCCGATAACGCTCCTGCCGGACCGGAAACCACCGCATAGACCAGATTAAAAGTGACCAGCATGCTCATCACCGCCAGCACACTCAACCCACGCTCCTGGGCACGCAGAATGATAAAGGCATCTGACGAGTTGCCCAAGGTAAAAATAACAACAATCAAGAGAAATCCCTTAAATCGGGCATCAAAGCCATGCAGTGACAGGCTAGGTGGCGCTGAGTGACGTTCGCCCACCATAACCGAGACTTCCTTAGCCCCGCTGGCTAAGATTAACACTGCCAACGCTGCCGGAATGATACTGAATAGAACCACCGTCTGAAAGGTTGGCCGGGTTAGAGCCAGATTACCTCCCTGCACGACCCAAACCAGGCCTAGCGCAATCAACACACCGAGGGCTGCACCGGCCGTATCGCCGGCCCGGTGCAGTCCAAAAGCCAAGCCTCGTTGCTGTTCGTTAATGCTATCAGCAACCAACGCATCGCGGGGTGCAGTGCGAATGCCCTTGCCCACTCGGTCGGTCACACGGACGGCCAGCACCAAACCCCAGGTAGTGGCAAAGTACAATAGCGGCTTAACGAGTGTGGATAAACCGTAGCCGGTTACGGTTAGCCACTTACGCTGGCCCAGGCGGTCACTCAACCAACCGGAGAAGAGTTTGAGTAAACTGGCCGTTGTTTCAGCCGTACCCTCAATTAGGCCAATGATCCCGGTTCGTATCCCCAACACATTGGCTAGAAACAACGGCAGGAGAGTTAGCACCATCTCACTGGAGACATCGGTCAAGAAACTGGTCAGAGTAACAACCCAAACATTTCGGGGAAGGTTACGTAAGGTTTTGAGTTGCTTGGATTGGGTAGTGATGGATTGCATCTACGCTTTAGTTTTGGACAAAATCAATCAATGTACTGGGGTCTCCGGAAACTTTAATTTTAAAAAGGAAAAGACTTCTGCGCAACTGCTCAACATATCATACGTATTGTAGTAGGGTATATAGGCTGGCTAAGTCTTCTTTTTATTTAGCCCAAGTTGGAGAAGACTTACTCACGATACCATACTTATTCACTGCTGGCAATCGCTCTTGATTTTAGAGGGAAAAAGGGACAACCACAGCAAAAGTCGGGTACAAAAATTTTATGGTAAGTTAAGCTGAATTTCCGGGTTGAGTTGAGCGAGCGGCTGCTTCAACAGCGGCCTGCCATTCAACCTCAAGCTCTTGAACCATCGTATCCAGATTATGGCAAAAGCGATGGTAATCTCGTGGTTCAGCCAAGATACGGTGCAGATGTTGGCGTTCTTGTTGATAAGCGGCCCGATCAACTTGGCGAAGTCTGGCCAACAAATCAGATTTGGACTCGGATCGATCAACCAAGGCCACATAGGCCCCATAGCGCAAGACAAAACTGTTGACACTCTTCTGACCGGTAATGCGTCGTTGGTTAGTTTTTAAGCGCCCAAAAAAACTTTCCAAGTCGTTGTTAGTTGGAGGTAGACCTGGCACATCATAACACACAAATAAGCCCCACCAGCGGTTGCGAAAGGTAGTAATGATGTGTTGCGCCATGACTTGGTCGGTTTCATCCAAGTCGGTGCGCTGGTTTAGTTCAAGCAAGTAACGATCAACCCCTGTTTTAATTTCCGGTCCGGTTGGGTGGATCCCCGGTTTCTGTGGGGATGGTTTCAGGAGACGTTGCAGGTCGATTAACCATTGGCGTTGGCGTTGCAACTGGTCAGCCTGTTCAGCCCAGCGCCGATGGAGACCGGCAATCTTGAGCAAGCGATTAAGTAAGCGATGCCCCCTTTTTCTCGCGCTCGGCTCGAGGAGGCTTCCAGGGTAGTCAGTTGTTGGATCATTTGTAGACCACCCAAGTCAAAGGGGGCAAGTCCTCGGACTAACAATGTAAAACGGAGGTGACGCACATATTTCAAAAGAACAGGGCGATAGGGATCGAGTTCGGGCAAGTTCCTAATCGTTTGCCGGGCGTGGTTGAGCCGACCCCGTAAAGTCTTTTTGAGCCGGGTTTTTATGGCTTGATCCGCCTCAAAGGTAGGCCGCCCAGCTTCTTTGAGACAATGAAACTGGCAATTTTGGTGCGGTTTATCCGGCCAGACTTCAGTCACGGCCAACCGAATACTTTCTTGGGCATCACTGATAATTCCTTTGATCGGTAGTCCCCAGGCTTGGATCGGTTTAAGCAGTTCAACAGCCAGGGTTTGATGATCACCCCTTTCCAGGATTTCCGCCCTCAAGATGATATACAGTTGCACTTCACGCATCACATACAGGGCCGGATTGCCTTTTTCCGGTTG
>CAZDMM010000866.1:0-3455 GCA_964505845.1 uncultured Caldilineaceae bacterium | reverse complement strand
AGAATCAAGTTACGTCACCTTTACCCGACAATAGTTTCTTGACTAAGAACTAGAGATGGCCGGGGGTAGGGACAAACAGAACTTAGGTTTTGCTTGCTATGGTCTGACCAGCGCCTATCTCAACCTGGGGCAGTATGAAGCCGCTTTAGCAAACGCGGAAGAGGCCCTTAAATTGTTTGCTGAAATTGGCAATCATTGGATCAGCGCCTACTGCCATATTGAATTGGGCAATGTCCAGCGGGCCATGGGGCGCTATGCCGAGGCCGAGCGCCATTATCGCGAAAGTCTCCGCATCAGGCAAGATTATAAAGACCCGGAAGGGATTGCTGTGGCCGCCAAACATTTGGGTGAAATCTCTCTTTTGCAGCACGACTATCAGGCCGCCCGGCAGTTATATGAACAGAGTTTATCCCTATACCAGCAGTTGAACGATCAAGGGGGATTGGCGGCCGCCCATCACGGTCTGGGGCAGGCGGCCTACCAGGCCGGCGCCGCCGGTTTAGCCGCGCATCATTTTCGGGAAGCGTTAGATATTGCCGACAGGATCAATTTTATTCCGCTGCTGCTGTCGCTGCTGCTTGATATTGGCGTCCTGATGCTAAACAACGGTCTCACAGATCGTGGGGCTGAACTGCTGCGACTGGTCCAGGCCCACCCGGCCAGCAACCGGCAGCAAAAAGAAAAAGCGGCCTCTTTGCTTGGCAGTAGTTCCTTCATTAATGATGTTCCCCTCCCCGACTTTGCAGCATTGATTGTGGCTTTGCGGGCTGACCTGCTGGACTTTGTGCCCAGTTCACCCGCCGCCGAGTCGGCCCTCATCGAACCCCTGACCGAACGCGAGTTAGAAGTGCTGCGCTTCATCGTGCAAGGTTTATCCAATCCGGCCATCGCCGAACAACTGGTTATCTCCGCCGGTACGGTCAAAGCCCATACCAACCGTATTTACAGCAAATTGGGCGTGACGAATCGGGTTGAAGCCGTCATCAAAGCCCAAGAGTTATCTCTTCTATAAACATTATCGGGATTAAGGTGACAGGCACTTATCTGGCTTAAATCAGACCGTTTTGAGCCAAATATGCCTATTTTTAGCGTTCAGAAGTGCCTGTCACCTGGCTTTCGTCTTATTCCCGATAGAGTCTTATAAAAATGGAGATTGGTAATTACCAATTACCAATCTCTAAACCCTTCCCCCAAAAACTAAACCCCTAAATAAACCCTCGGTAGACGACTTTCTCCTGTTTGTAGCTTAAAGTAAAGCCATCAAATCAAATGCAAACGGACTAACGGCGATATGAACGCCTGCCGCCCGCCGCGTTGTGTTTCAGTTCTCTACGGGGCCGTCAATGTTCTGGAGTATCTTAAGCCATACCTTCATTCTTTTTGCTCTGAGCCTGATCCAGGTGTCTATCGGCACGCTGCGTACCATTATGATCACGCGGAGCAAACGAAGCTGGGCCGCGCTGCTCGGTTTTATCGAGGTGAGCCTGTGGCTGATCGGCGTCAGCCAGGTCATCGGCCACCTGGATACCCTCTGGAATGTGATAGGTTACAGCGGCGGCTACGTGGCCGGCACGATATTGGGCATGGCGTTGGAGAGCCGCCTGGCCCTGGGCTACGTCAACGTGGATATTGTTTCGCCCCGCAAGGGAGCGGAGATTGCCCACCAGGTGCGCCAGGCCGGCTTTGGGGCCACGCAGTTGCTGGCCCAGGGACGCTCCGGGCCGGTGCAGTTGGTCGGGGTGGTGGTCTCGCGCCGGCAGGTGGCGCACCTGCTCAATTTGGTCAACGAGGTAGATGAGGCCTCCTTTGTCACCATCAAAGAAGCCCGGCAGGTCATCCATGGCTACCAACCGGCGCTCAAATAAGAGAAAGGGATAAGTTATGACCATTGCTGCTAACGTTCTCCAAGCCATCGGCAACACGCCGCTGGTCCAACTTCAAAAGGTGGTACCGTCCAGCTCGGCCCGTGTTTTGGTCAAGTTAGAGTGGGCCAATCCGACCGGCAGTATGAAAGATAGAATGGCTAAGGCCGTGATCGAAGCCGCAGAGGCGAGCGGGCGCTTGCAACCCGGCGGAACCGTCGTCGAGTACACCGGCGGCTCAACGGGCATTTCGCTGGCGCTGGTCTGCGCCGCCAAAGGCTACCCCCTTAAGATCGTCACCTCCGATGCCTTTAGCGCAGAAAAGATACAAACCATGCAAGCCTTTGGCGCTCAAATAACCCTGATCCAGAGCGATAACAGGCAGATTACCGAAAAGATGACCAAAGAGATGATTGGCGCGGCTCGCCGGATGAGCCGGCAGCCCGGCCATTGGTGGGTTGACCAGATTGGCAACCCGGACGCCGCCGCCGGCTACTACGGCCTGGGTGAAGAAATCTGGGCGCAAACCGCCGGCAAGGTTGACGCCTTTGTCCATTCGGTCGGCTCGGCGCACTCGCTCAACGGGGTAACAAAAGCCCTACGCCAACACAAACCTGGCCTTTATGTGGTTGCGGTAGAGCCGGTGGAATCTGCCGTGCTGTCGGGCCGGCCAAAAGGGTCGCACCACATCGAGGGGATCGGCATCGGCTTTATCCCCACCCATTGGCAGCCGGATCAGGTGGATGACATCCTGACCGGCTCAACCGCAGAAGCCCAGGAGATGTGCCGCCGCCTGGCCCGCGAAGAGGGCCTCTTTGCCGGCGTTTCATCGGGCCTCAATGTGCTGGCCGCCCTGCGGGTGGCCCAGCAACTTGGCCCTCAAGCTACGGTGGTGACGCTGCTGGTGGACTCTGGCCTGCGGTATTTGAGCGCCGAGGTCTATCGGGCAGATCAATAAATGGTGATTTTCAACGGCAACGTTGGGTCAAAAAAAATTCAAACAAGCATAAAGAAAGGAATAAACAAAAATGACTACTTTAACCCCTGAAATGGAAGCCCTCAAGGCTAAACTCAAGGCCACCTGGATCTCCGGCGACTTTGGGCAGATTGCCAAATCTTACGCCCCCGGCGCCGCCGATTTTGTCAGCCGCCTCAACCTGCAAGCAGGCGAACGGGTCTTGGACGTAGCCTGCGGTACAGGCAACCTGACCATCCCGGCAGCCAAAAGCGGCGCCAGCGACACCGGCCAGGATATTGCCTCCAACCTGCTGGAACAGGGCCGGGCCAGGGCCAAAGCCGAGGGCCTGGCCATCCAGTTTGACGAGAATGATGTCGAGGCGTTGCCCTATGATGACGCTTCGTTTGATACCGTCATGACCATGTTTGGGGCCATGTTTACCCCCCGACCCGACGTGACCGCGGCGGAACTGGCCCGCACCGCCCGGCCCGGCGGGCGCATCGCTATGGCCAACTGGACGCCGGGCGGTTTCATCGGCCAGATGTTCAAAATTGTGGGCAAGCATGTCCCGCCGGCCCCTGGCATGCCCTCGCCGCTGCTCTGGGGTGACGAGGCGACGGTGCGCGAGCGGTTCA
>CAZDMM010000865.1:0-3457 GCA_964505845.1 uncultured Caldilineaceae bacterium | reverse complement strand
CGTTCAATTGCCAAAGTGCGACTTGCAGGAAGAGCACAGCGAGTTTGGGCAGCCACCCCCTTAATGGAGGCAGCAACTAAAAAATTACGAGCCTGCCGCTCAAAGTTTTCTATCAGTTTTTCAGATGCTAAAAGATACTCATGGGCGCTGAGGTAGGCGCTAAGCGGTTGATTCATGAATTCTCTTTGTGTTTTCTCCATTTGCAACTGTAAAGCGACCATAATTTGAAAAGATTCTCGGTCAATCTCTTCAAGTTGATTGAGAAAAACACTGATTTCTACGTTATCAAACTGCTGTTGATCAAGCCTATTTCGTATGGAATGAAGATATTTCAAATTGCCAACCAAAGCCGCATATTGTTGGTGTTCCAAAAAATCTTTGATGTCCTCTATACCTTTGTTGAGTTTGACCAACTGTTTATCAATATCAACCAGAAACTTTTGAGCAGTAATCATCGCCAACACTTGCCACGCAGCTACTATGCCGGCGGTTAATTTTAAACCAGTAACCGGATATAATGTGCCTTGACCTCGTATTAAATTCTGACCGTCTACAGCCGCTGCTCGAATCCCTCCTTGTAACGACTCCATAATCTGTAAAGATCCATCTTTGAGACCTTTAGTTATCTCAGGTGTAAACGTAAGCTTGTAAGTATTTGTCAGCATCTGAGGACTATTTGCAACTAAGCTAGGCGCATGTTGAAACCAACTACTCAGACCAATAGAAGTCCTTTCACTCAAATGAATTTCTTCATATTGGTCTGTGTCTACCCGCTGATATCGTTCAATTTCTCCCCAAGGACGATCTTCATCACCTAGATAGAGTTTAACCGGCTTAAGCGGTACATCTTCTGCTTGTATGATTGAGGTAATTGTGGGTAGTAACGTAAGTGGAGCAGTAGAAGATGATATTTGGGGCGGCATATTTTGACTGGTAAGAAAATGGGGAATAAGGTTATCTCTACGTTGCCATTTATAAAAACTGTAGAGAATTACGCCAACCAATAAGATAATAATTATTGCCAAAATTATAAAGTTTGGGTTAAACAATACCAAATTATTTGGCATTTTCGGATTTCAGCTAAAATAAATGGCTCATGATGGATTTCAAGGAGCTAATTTGCTGTCGCCAGTAGCCTGATGCTGAAGCATCAGGCTGAGAGGGCAAAGGACGCTGAAGCGCCCTAAAAAAGCCAGTTTTAGTCCAATTGGGCTTCGCTCTTTGAGCACGACGGCGCTTGTCCTGAGCGAAGTCGAAGGATCAGCCTCGTGCTTCTGACAATAGCTCCTTGAAACATATATTGAGCGATCGAAAAACAGGTGATTACACCTCAAAACTCATGGAAAAATAGAGAAGTTTAAGCCATTTCGTAGAGATTTTGGGGTGAATCTTGAAAACCAGTAAAAAAATGAGCGAACCATGAGTAACGGTTTGAGGTTAGCTGAACCACCTTAATTGACTGACAGATTTAACATTACAGCTAAAGTTTAGAGCAGGATCAGCAGAATTGAAGGATTTTTTATCCTTTTATTCTGAAAATCTTGCTCTTGCCTACCATCAGCCATCAATTTTCACTAAATTTCCTGGTTTTGGAGTGAAAGATTAAATTTGTCAGTCAACCAGTGAACCCCCTTCAGCCGCCCAACAATCTGTAAACTATCCCTGCGGTCTGGCGATACCGGACGGAACCTGCATCCTGCCGGCCCGAGTCTATCCCATTTTACCATATCTTCAGTTTCCGTGACAAGCCCTTTTTGAAAGGGGCTATAAAACAAAAACTGGCAGAACGTCATCGTCTGCCAGCCTGGATATCAGAGCCGCACTGCTCCTATCAAAATATTCAGTTCTCAGGAGTTGATGCTGTCCTTCCAGGCGGCGGCGTTGCCGTTGGGTTGGCCCAGGGTGGGGTACAGCCCCAGGCCAAACAGAGTGGTAGCCAGGGCAAACAACTGCATGCCAGACGAGATCATGGCTTGACTGGCGTAGGGAATCGTTACCTCTTGCAGCCCTATACTCTGGCCGGCCGCTTCCCAACCGGCCCGGTCTACTTCCGGGGAGCTATCGTACTCGGCCAGGATGGCCATAAAGCGGCTGCGCTGCGGGCCAATTAACTTACCGGATAGATAAGCGCCCCAGTGGGCCGGGTCTTCGGCCCTGGCCTTAAGCTGCTGCCGGGTGGCTTCGCCGCATACGTGGGCGCACTTTTGGGCCACCACGATAGCCTGGCGCACGTCTCCCTGGGCCGGCGATTGGGCGTCGCGCCGCTCCGGTTTGAGGTAGGCGTACCCCCGCCGGTCAAATACAATATCGCCAAAACTGCCCGTTGCGCTCATGCTGAACAACGGGCCTTTGATTTTTGCCATGTGATAGTACCTCCTATGTTATGGCGTAAAAAAGTAAGAATTATTTACCGTCGTTTACTATACCGCAGGATGGTACTTGTGTCACCCCCAAAACTTAAGGGTTTTTTTAACTTAGTTAAACCGGCTATGCCTATTTATCTACTGAGGCTCGTAATTGACTCGTAATTGACTCGTAATTGATAGTAGTTACGTGGTGGGGCTTAAATACCTTTGGGCCAAAAATAAAGAGTTTCGCCGGGATTTGGGGATTGGGGGATGAAACAAATTATCTATTCAAAGGTTAATCCAATACCACCCCAAACCACCGGCGCAGGGCCGCTTCAATCTCAGGCTGGCCGGATAGCTCTCGTTCATAGCGCTGGCCGTTGGTGGTGATAATCAAGCTGCCGTCGCTAAAAGTGACCCGGCCCTGAGGGGTAGCCAGAGAGCAGACCCGCCGGCGGGTAAAGTGGGATTGAGGGGAGCTTTGATGATAATGGCACATGGCGGCAAAGTCAGACAGCAGACGGGGTTGCAAGCGAAATTGGTATTGAGCCTGGTCATTTTCCCAATAAATCCAGTCGTCGCCCTCCCGGCTCAGGCGATACCGACCGCTCGACTGCACCTGTTCACCTGGCTCATCCAGGCGCAGCGGCTCACGGAAGCTCTCGCCAAAACCCACATCGGCCAGCCAGCGTTCTTCAAGCTGCACCAGCAGGGCCAGGTGGTCAAACTCCGGGCCAAAGCCGCCTTCGGCGCGGGCAACGCGGGCCGAGAGCAGGGTCACATCAAAGCCCAATGCTTGCAGCAGGGCGGCAAAAAGGCCGTTCAGCTCATAGCAAAAGCCGCCGCGCCGCCGCTCGACGATTTTGCGGTACAGGGCTGCCTCGTCCAACAGGATGGGCCGGCCCAGGATGATGTCCAGGTTTTCAAAGGGGACGGTTTGCAAATGGGCCAGGTGCAGCGCCCGCAGAGTCCTGGCGCCGGGTTGGAGGGGGCCGGTGTAGTTAAGGCGTTGGAGATAGGCTGTCGGGTTAAACATGGTCACTCCCTGGAAAATGCCCTCACCCCCAACCCCTCTCCCCGCCCTGCGCGCCTTTGGCGTGGGAGAGGGG
>CAZDMM010000864.1:0-3471 GCA_964505845.1 uncultured Caldilineaceae bacterium | reverse complement strand
ATGGTTTTGAAGGCCCCAGTTATGACGGCGGCGTGGTGGAATACAGCCCCAACACCGGCGTCTCCAGGAACGATGCCGGCGGGTTGTTTGACTTTAATGGCTATGATGGAACCATTAACACCGGCTTTGGAAATCCTCTGGGCGGTCGCTCCGCTTTTTTAGGCGATAGCCACGGCTACATCTCCAGCCGTTTAAACCTGGCCTCGCTGGCCGGCCAAAGTGTGCGTTTTCGCTGGCGCATGGGGCTAGACTCCAGCGTTTCTAACCTGGGTTGGTTTGTTGATGATGTGCAAATTTATACCTGCGGGGCCGGCCTCAAGCAGATTTTTCTGCCTGCGATTATGAAAAATCTGTCCGGTGGAGGGATTGTTAACGGCAACTTTGAAGCCGGGCCAACCGGCTGGAGCCAATACTCTACGCACGGCTGGCCTTTGATTGTGACCAGCTTTCCCGGCGGGGTTGTCCCTCACAGCGGTAGTTGGGCGGTCTGGTTAGGCGGAGATTATGATGATATCTCTTTTATCCAGCAGCAAGTAACCGTATCCAGCAGCGCCCCTTACCTGGCCTATTGGCATTGGATTGCTTCTGCAGATGTGTGCGGCTATGATTTTGGCGGCGTCCTCATTAATGGCGCGGTGGTTAGCGTTTATAATCTATGTTCCTCCACCAACACGGGTGGGTGGGTTAAACGTGTCATCAACTTAGGCGCTTACGCCGGACAAACAATATCGTTACAAATACGGGCCGAAGCAGACTCCTCGTTAAACAGCAATCTCTTTGTGGATGATGTTTCATTCCAATCAACCGCCACGCTGATGGAAACCTCCGGGCCGGCGCCGCAAACCGGCGCTGCCCTGGAAGAAAGCATGCCCAAAGTGGGCAGCCTCACCCCCGCTACCCCCAGAGAAACAGATGCAGCCGACTTTTCGCTGAGGCCGGAAGGCTGGGTTCCTAAAGAAGAGTAAAACGGCAACCGCCCCGACGGCAAAATTAAAGCAAGCGTAAGACAAGGTGCGACGCTTTTGGTAAAGGCGTCGCACCTGTATTTGTCAGGCTAAAGATGAGCAAGCTGAAAGATAGTACCAAATACTCAGACCGCCCGGTGCAAAATATGGTATACTGAAATCAAGTTTTGCTCATTGCCAACCTAACTTCCACCCTCCCCATCTCAACGCTCAGAGCAAACTCCATCAAGCCAAACCAACAAAAACTGTATGCAGCGCATCAAAATTGGCTACCGGCTGGCCCTCTCCTTTGCCATTATTTTGCTCCTGATGTTTCTGGGAACTGCGGTGGGATTGTGGCAGCTTAACAATCTGGAAAACCAGGCCCAGCGCCTGCACCGCGCCGATACCCAGGTGGCTGCGGTGCTGCGCGTTCACAATAACCTTTTAACCCTCAAAAGTAAACTCCAACGCCTGGCCCTGGCGCGGGATGACGCCACCTCCTTTAAAGAAGAAGCCTCAAATTTGCGCGACGCCTTCATCAAAGATGTGGCCGAGGCCATTGCCGCGTTAGGGCCGCCCCCCCAGCATGCCCAACAAATCCAACAACTGCACAGCATCCAGCAAACTATCCCTGCCCAGGTTGACCAGATGATTGGCCTGGCCCAGGCCAACGACTGGGTTGGTGTGCAGGAGCGCCTCACCGACGAAGTGGAAGAGGCCAGCCGGGCCACCCAGGCCCTGGTAAGCCAGCTTGAGGCAGAAGTTACCCTGGAGCAACAGCAAGCCCTCGCCCGGATGGGGCAGGTGCAGCAGCAAACCTTTTTCTCCATCATTACCGCCAGCCTCCTCACCCTGCTGGCCGCCGGAACCCTGGGGTTTATAGTTACCCGCAGCATTGCCCTGCCCCTGGCCCGGCTGGACGCCAGCGCCCAGGCCCTGGCTCGCGGCGACTTTGATTACCATCTCAGACTCAGCGGCGACGACGAACTCAGCCACCTCAGCGCCGCCTTTAACCACACCACCACTCAACTTAAAAACCTGTACAATAGCCTGGGCCGCATGGTGCAAGAACGTACCGAAGAACTGCAGCATCGTTACCGGCAGTTAGAAACGGGCATCGCCGTAGGCCATCATGTCACCTCTATTTTAGACCGCGATACCCTGCTCAACCGGGTCACAGAACTCATTAAAGAACGTTTTGGGTATGATTATGTCGGCGTTTTTTTGCCGGATGAAAGCGGCCAGTATCTAACGGCCCAGGCCGGCGTTCCGGCCCTGCAGCAGCCAGGGCTGCAGCTCAAGGTAGGGCAAGATGGCATCATCGGCTGGGTGGCTAAAAATGGCCGCCTGACTCGCCTTGACGATGTTTCTCAGGATAACCGCTACATCCAGTTTGATGTTGTTCCCCATGCCCGCTCCGAGTTGGCCCTGCCCCTGCTGCGCGGCAAAACTCTGCTGGGTGTGCTGGATATCCGCAGCAACCAGGCGGCCGCCTTTCCCCTGGACGACCTGCCGGTTTTACAATCCCTGGCCGATCAGGTAGCCGTTGCCATTCACAATGCCTCGCTTTACCAAAGCGAAAGAGCCAGGCGTCAGTTGGCCGAAACCCTGTACCGGGTGGGGCTGGCCCTCTCTCGCACCCTGGACCTGCCCGAAGTTTTGGCCCTCATCCTGGAACACCTGGCCGAAACCATCAGCTATGACCGGGCGGCGGTGATGCTGCACTACAAGGGCGAGCTGGAAATTGCCGCCGCCAGAGGTTTTCCCCCAGAATCTCAACCGCTGCAAATCCGGGTCTCCATCAAAGAAAATGACGTGTTCCAGCAAATTATGCAGACCCGCCGGCCCCTGGTTATCCCCGATGTGCTGCAGCGGCCCGACTGGCAGCATGTGGAAAATTTACCCCAAGCGCGAGCCTGGCTGGGCGTCCCGCTCTCCCGTTTTGATCAGGTCATCGGCATGCTCTCCCTGACCCGTGAGCAGCCCAACACCTTCACCCAGGACGAAGTCACCCTGGCCGCCACCTTTGCCAATCAGGCCGCCTTTGCCCTGGAAAACGCCCGACTGTATGATAAAATCATCCGCTTCACCCAAGACCTGGAAAACATGGTGCGAGAGCGCACCATCGCCGTGCAAGAAGCTTACGAGCAACTGGAGCGTTTAGACCGCACCAAATCTGATTTTATCCAGATTGCCGCCCACGAGCTGCGCACGCCGTTAACCGTTTTGCGCGGCTACAGCAAAATGCTCTTAAACGACCCGGTTATCAAAGAGAGCAGTTACCGTCAGGAACTGGTGACCGGCATTCACTCCGGGGCAGTGCGCCTGCACGAAATAGTCAACAGCATGCTTGACATCACCAAAATAGACCAACGCCTGCTGGAGCTTTACCCAGAACCCCTGGCTATTGACGCCGTGATCCAACCAGTGGTTCAAAGCCTGGCCGAATCTCTGGCAGAACGCCGCCAAACCCTGACCGTCGCCGATATGAGCGATTTGCCGCTGCTCATGGCCGACCCTGAAG
>CAZDMM010000863.1:0-3475 GCA_964505845.1 uncultured Caldilineaceae bacterium | reverse complement strand
GGCCGCCGCCAGCTTGACCCTGGATGAGGCCAGCCTATCCCGCTTGGCGCGGCGCGGCTCCGGCTCGGCCAGCCGCTCGGTGCCGTCCGGTTACTGTGAGTGGTGCACCGGCAGCGATGAAACCTCGGTAGCCACCAGTATTGCGCCGCCCGAACATTGGGATTTGCGCGATGTGGTGGTCATTGTGAGTCAAGAACATAAAGCGGTAGGCTCCAGCGGTGGGCACCGGCTGGCGCAGACCAGTTCGCTGCAAGCGGCGCGCGTGGCCGGGGCGGCGGCGCGGCTGGCAGCCTGCCGTGAGGCGCTGCTGGCCCGCAGCCTGGCCGCACTAGGCCCAATTATTGAGGAAGACGCCATTATCATGCACGGGGTGATGATGAGCAGCCATCCTCCGCTGTATTATTGGAATGCGGCGACCATGGCCCTCATCCAGGCCACCCAAACCTGGCGAGCCGAGGGGCTGCCCGTTTATTTTACCATTGACGCCGGGCCAAACGTTCACCTGATTTGTGAGGCCACCGCCGTCGAAGCGGTGGTGAGCGCAGCCCGTAAGATTCCGGGGGTTCAAGAGGTCATATCAAGCGGGGTGGGAGGCCCGGCTCGTTTAATCAACGCCAAATTTTAAGCCTCAGTAGATTCCCTGCTTCTTATTATGTTTGGCAATAGAGGTTGGCAAGGGTATAATGACACCTACTTTGGGTTAACTTCAGCTTGAAAGGATTGGCTAACTTTGGATCCATTTATTTATCCACTGGCCTTCATTATCATTTTAAGTATCCTGGTCTTTGTGCATGAACTGGGGCATTTTTTGGTAGCGAAACGGGCTGGTATTACGGTAGAGGAATTTGCCATCGGTTTTCCGCCCAGGGCGGTCAAACTGTGGCAAGATGAAGGGAATATCACCCTAGACGGCCATACCTACATCATTGGTCGTAATATCAACGTGGCGCGTTCAATACAACCCGGCGCTCAAGTGTATGCCGAAACCGGTATTGACGCTGCAGGGCGACCGGTGGTAACCAAACTGGAGTGGGTAGGTTTATCGCAGGCCCCAAAAGAGGAAAAAAGCGGCAGCGAGGCCAGATTCTTCAACCTGTTCAGTCGAAGCAGCAAAACCGCAGCGCCTGATCATCGCCCTAGCGTTACAGTAGATGCTTTAACTCGCCCCACCGAATACAGCCTCAACTGGATTCCCTTTGGCGGTTA
The DNA here is from genome assembly GCA_964505845.1 of uncultured Caldilineaceae bacterium. Taxonomy (GTDB): domain Bacteria; phylum Chloroflexota; class Anaerolineae; order 4572-78; family J111; genus DSQQ01. The sequence continues at coordinate 2,269 of CAZDMM010000863.1, read as the reverse complement.
TGTCCGCATGGTAGGCGAAGAAGACCCCAGCGCGCCAGGCAGCTTTGCCAGCAAAAGTAAAAAAGCTCGCTTTGCCGTTTTGGCCGCCGGCTCGCTGATGAATCTGGTGGCGGCGGTGGTCTTCTTTACTCTTACCTCTATGTCTGGCGTGCCCCAAACACGGGTGGGAACCTTTGTCTCAGAGGTAGTGCCTGACACCCCCGCCTCCCAGGCCGGGTTACAGCCGGGTGATCTTATTATTGGCGCCGACGATACCCCATTTAACTATGAAGGGGATTTGATCAACTACATTGAGAAGAAAAAAGGCACAGAGGTTACCCTGCATATTGAGCGCAATGGGCAGCGACTTGAGGTTCCGCTGGTGCCGCGCATCAACCCACCCAAGGGCCAGGGCGCTATCGGCATTGCCATTCAGCTTGCGGCGGTAACCACCCGCACCAAGGTAGCCGAGGTCACTTCCGAAGGTCCCGCCGCTAAAGCCGGCCTGCAGAAAGGTGATTTTATTTTGGCGGTAGACAAAACCGAGTTAAAATACGAAAATGATTTGTTCAAATACCTTGAGAAAACCGGCGAGGCGGCCGTTACCCTGCGGTATCGTCGCAGTGATGAGGAAAAAACCACCACCTTAACCCCGTTGGCCCAGGCGCCAGACCCGCAAAGCAAGCTTGGCGCCAGGCTAGATTATGATTTTGACAGCAAAATTGTGTACTATCCCGTCCACACGGCCTTTGTCAGGGGCCTGGCCGACACAGCCCGCTATGTAGGCTTGACTTTTTATGTGCCCATTGCTATCTTTCAGCGCGTCTTGCCGCTGGAGGCAGCCCGGCCGACGGGACCGGTGGGCATCTACCAGCAAACCGGTTCGGCCGTTGAAGCGGCCATTTCGCTCAATTGGTGGTTTCCGGTGTTGTGGTGGATGGCAATTTTAAGCACGGCCCTGGCCGTTACCAACTTGCTGCCGCTGCCCGCGCTCGATGGGGGGCGGATTTTGTTTGTTATTATTGAGGCGATTCGCGGCAAAAGGGTGGCCCCAGAAAAAGAAGGAGCGATTCATTTTATCGGCCTGGCTCTGCTGCTAACCTTGATGCTGGTCATCAGCTACTACGATATCAGCAGTCCAATTCAAGGCATAGATTGGTTTAGTCTCTTCTAACCATGGCAGCAGGTTACACTTGTCCAAACTGTGGAGAGCCGGTTAAGTCAGATTGGAGTTTGTGCCCGCACTGCGGACAGGAAAAACCAATCCAGGTGGGCCGTATTCGCTGCCGGGTGTGCGGCCGTTCCGCCCCCGGCGTTTTGCGTACCTGCCCGGCCTGCGGCGCTACCCTGGAAGCCAGACCGTGGCCGGTGTTAAAAATTGGGATAACGACCCTCATCGTGGTGGGCCTTATCTTGGCAGTCTGGCAGGTCACCCCGGTCATCTCCAGCAGCACCCGGCAGGTGGCCGTTATGGTTAACCCACCCACCGCTACCGCTACCCCCACTCCAACCGCTACGCCTACGGCTACGGCTACCTCAACCCCAACCAATACCGCCACCCCTACCGCTACACCCACCGGCACACGTCCACCTACGGCCACACCTACGGCCACACCTACCGCCACCGAAACACCCAAAATCGTGCCAACCCAGGGGCCAACCGATACCCCCACCCCCTCGCCAACCCCTACCCCTCGCTTTGGCAAGCCGGTGCTGCTCTCGCCTGAAAGCGGTAAAATTTATGGCCGGGATGAGGAACTGATTCTGAAATGGCAGGATATGGGGCCGTTAGCGGCCAACGAAACTTATGCAGTTCGCCTGACCTGGCTGCAAAACGGCCAGATTTCGTTTGGCGGAACCAATGTTAAAGAGAATTTTTGGAAAGTGCCGCCTGATTTATATTGGGGTTTGGCCGACCAGTTCACCGGCCGCAAGTATGAATGGTATGTGTTTGTAGAGGCAGTGGTTGATCAAGATGGACAGCAGGTGGCCAAACCTGTAAGCGCGGTCAGCGACCGTTGGAATTTTTTATGGCAGTAATAAAGGATTGTCTATGAGCTTTGAAGATAAACTCAAACAAATTGCTACAGATAAAAATTTACACACCGGCAGTTTGTATATTCTCTCCAATATGAACAAGGAGATGCTCAACACGTTCAAAGTCATCTGGCCGACCATTACCCCGCAGCGCCGCCGGGATGTGATGCAGGAGTTGGTAGAAATTAGCGAAGCCAATTTCGAAGTCAATTTTGACCCGATTTTTCTGCTGGGTCTGGCCGACGAGGACGCC
>CAZDMM010000862.1:0-3484 GCA_964505845.1 uncultured Caldilineaceae bacterium | reverse complement strand
CCACCACGTACTACGCACCACGCACCACGATCTTGGAGAACTTTATGAAAATCGCTATCATCGGGGCCAAAGGGATGCTGGGCCGGGAGTTGGGCCGGGTGCTGGGCGCAGAGCACGAGCTGCTGGCCTGGGACATCGAGGAGATTGACATCACCGATCGCGCCCGCACCATTGAACTGCTGCGGGCGGAACAGCCGGAGGTGATTGTCAACTCGGCGGTGTTTGTGGATTTGGAAGGCTGCGAGGCCAACCCGGACAAAGCCTGGCGGATCAACGCGGTGGGGGCGCAAAACCTGGCCCTGGCCGCACAGCAGGCCGGCAGCGCCCTGGTCTACATCTCCACCGACTACATCTTTGATGGCCGGACCGAGGTGGATTACGACGAGGTGGCCCAGCCCAACCCGCTCAACCAATACGGCCGGTCAAAGCTGGCCGGGGAGCGCATGAGCCTGCAAATCTGCCCGCGCACTTACTCCGTCCGCACCGCCTGGCTGTACGGACACGCCCCCAACAATTACGTGGAGCGGGTGCTCAAAGCCGCCGAGAAAGAGGGCGTGGTGCGCATGCCGGTAGATCAACTGGAATCGCCCACTTACACCGGCCACCTGGCCGAGGCCATTTTGCACCTGATTGCCAGCGGCGCGTACGGGGTGTACCATGTCACCAGCCTGGGCTACTGCACCCGCGCCGGCTTTGCCCAGTTTGTGCTGCAAGCCGCCGGCCGCACCGAGCCGGTGGAGATTGTCGAAGCCAGCGCCGTGGGCCGCAAAGCCAAACGCCCCAGCCGGGTAGTCCTGGACTGCCGCCTGTACCAGCTTGTCACCGGGCAGTCTTTGCCGCAGTGGCAGCGGGGGGTGGAGGAGTATCTGGTCAGAGCAGGGGCAGAAAAATAGAGGTCACGTGGTGCGTAGTGAGCAAATTTTACGGGCCACGCAACACGCAACACGACTCGGAATAACAAAAATGAACTCTGAATCCTCCCCCCTCTCTCCCTCAGACCGCTTCACGCTGGAACAAGTCGAAGGCATCATTTTTGACATCCAGCGCTACTCGCTGCACGACGGGCCGGGGCTGCGGACCAACGTCTTTTTGAAGGGCTGCCCGCTGCGCTGCGGCTGGTGCGCCAACCCCGAATCGCAGCAGCCCCAGCCCGAACTGGCCCTCTTTGCCCACAACTGCATTACCTGCGGCCAGTTTCCCGAAGCCTGCCCGCTTGGCTGGGGCAGCCATATTCAAAGCGGCTGGACCCCCAACCTGCGCCAAAAATACGGCCAGCGGGTCGAACTCTGCCCAACTGAAGCCATGCGCGAGATCGGCCAGCGCCGCACCGCCGGGGAGATCATGGCCCAGGTACGGCGCGACGCGCCCTTTTACGAGGATGGCGGCGGCATGACCCTGACCGGCGGCGAGCCGACCATGCAGCCCTGCCTGGTTGAAGCGTTACTGCGCCTGGCTAAAGCTGAAGGTATCTCGACGGCCATCGAGACCTGCGGCCACACCACCTGGGCCGTCTGGGAGCGACTGCTGCCTTATCTCGACACTATCCTATTCGATCTGAAACACATGGACAGCGCCATCCATCGCGCCTTCACCGGCGCGGGCAATGAGCTTATCCTCTCTAACCTGCGCCGCATGGCCGACCTGAGCGCGCCCGTGACCGTCCGTGTGCCGCTAATCCCCGGCTTCAACGCCGACCTCGCCAGCCTGTCAGCCATTGCCGTATTTGTGAAAGAATTGGGCCTCAAGCGGCTGGACGTACTGCCCTATCACACCCTGGGCCGGACCAAGTACGAGGCGCTGGGCCGGGACTATCCCTGGGCCGAACAGCCTCGCCTGGACGAGTGTGAGGTGGCGGAGTTGGCCGGGCTGGTGGAGGCGGTGGGGTTGGGGGTGACGGTGGGGGGATAGGAGCTGTCCGTATAAAAGCAGAAAGGTAAGTTATGGTATAATATAGCTATGAGACTGGCTCAAGATATCCACGAGGAGGACAGATGATGGCGCAAATCATGCAGGCTACTTATCAAAATGGCAGTTTAATCTTAGAAAAGGAATTAAAAGATGTAACCGAGGGACAAACTCTAACGGTTATGGTTCTCGATACTGATGAGAGTGCCCTTAACAAAGCCCGTTTCTTGAACTTCGTGGCTCGTTACGATTTTAACTTGCCGGCTGATTATCGTTTCAACCGGGATGAATTGTACTCGAAGGTACAATAACAATCGTAGTTCATGAACCGCGCCAAGGAGCGAGGCTAAAGCCGTCGCTCTGAAAGGGCAAAGCTCTTCGAGCTAGGATTTCAGCCCATTAGGGCTTCGCTCTCTCAGCACGATGGCTTCAGCCTCGTGCTACCAGCTTGTTTGAGAACAAACTATCACAATGTCACCCAAGTCACCGGGAGACCCGCCCATGACCGACCGCGACCATATCCAAAAACTCCTCCAAACCCACGAACGCCAGTTGCAGTTGCTCCAAGAGCAGCAGGCTACCTATGGTCTCAGTTGCCCACCCTACATCGTTATGGGCATCGAACATGAAGAGGCCGAAATCGCCAACCTGCGCGCCCAACTCGGCCAGGCCGCCGACCCTGTAACGGCCCAATCCAACCTGCCCCGCCAGCCCTACTTTTTTGGCCGTGAACAGGAATTGGAGGAGATTGCCGCCGCCCTGGCTCCCGAATCCCGCACCTGGGGCGTGCTGATTGACGGCCCCGGCGGCATCGGCAAAACGGCCCTGGCCATACGAGCCGGCCACCTGGCCCCGCCGACCCAATTCCCGCGCAAAATCTTCCTCTCGGCCAAAGTGCGCGAACTGACCCCCTCCGGTGAACAGCCGTTGGAAGATTATTTATTACCCAACTTCATGGCCTTGCTGACCGAACTGGCCCGCGAGTTGGGCGATGACGCGATTGCCAAAACTGACCCCGCCCAGCGCCCCAAAATTGTGCGCGACCTGCTGGCCCGCGAGCGGGCGCTGCTGCTGATTGACAACCTGGAAACCTTTGCCGAAAAAGAGCGGGTGCGTCTGTACCAATTTCTCGACCGCCTGCCCCTTTCTTGCAAGGCCATTGTCACTAGCCGCCGCCGCACCGACATTAACGCCCGCGTCCTGCGCCTGGAACGCCTCACCCGCGAGGCCGCGCTGGAACTGATGGCCGAACTGGCCCGCAGCAATCCCCGTCTGGCCCGCACCACACCCCAGGAACGAGACGAGCTTTATGGGTTGACCAACGGCAACCCCCTGCTCATCCGTTGGCTTGCCGGGCAGTTGGGGCGCGAGGGCAGTCAATGCCGCACCATTGCCGCAGCCTGCAAATTTATGGAGGCTGCCCCCGCCGATAACGACCCCCTGGAATATATTTTTGGCGACCTGCTGGATACCTTTACCGAGGCAGAAACGGCTGTTTTGGCCGCCCTGACTCACTTTACCCAACCGGCCAAAGTAGAATGGCTGGCTGATTTGGCCAATCTACCCAGTCCCACTGCCC
>CAZDMM010000861.1:0-3491 GCA_964505845.1 uncultured Caldilineaceae bacterium | reverse complement strand
CCGCATCAACCGCGCCCTGATCGAGGCCGAGCCGCCCGCCGTCAAGGTCATCCCCGATTTTCGCGCCCCCGATAATATCCGGCTGGGCCTCGCGCCGCTGTACAACACTTTCACGGAGATTTATCGAGCGATGGCCCGGCTGCGAGAGATTGTGGAGGAACGAATTTATGAGAGGTACTCGGCAGAGCGATTGATGGTTACATAAAGAATGGCGAATAAGCGAATGGCGAAAGAGGTTAGGGCCTTATTCGCCATTCGCTCATCCGCAAATTCTATTTATAGGAAAACGTAAAACTTCTGAATGTCCCTACCAACACCCATCATCATCGGCGTGGCCGGCGGCTCCGGCTCCGGCAAAACCACCGTTTCCAAAGAAATATTGCGCCACATCGGGGCCGAGCATCTGGCTTACCTGCAGCACGATGCCTACTATCGTGACTTGAGCCACCTGCCCATGACCGAGCGCCAGGCGGTCAATTTTGACCATCCCGACTCGCTGGAAAATGAGCTGCTCATTGCCCATCTACATGCCTTGCGGCAAGGCCAGCCGGTGCAGATTCCGGTCTACGATTTTGCCACTTATGTCCGCACCGATCAACTGCGCCAGGTAGAGCCAAAGCGGGTCATCCTGGTGGAAGGCATCCTCATTTTTGTGGACAAAACCCTGCGCGACCTGATGGACATCAAAATTTACGTAGATACCCCGGCCGATTTGCGCTTTATCCGCCGCTTGCAGCGCGATGTACTGGAGCGCCAGCGCACCGTTGACCACGTCATCGAGCAATATTTAGCCACCGTCCGGCCTATGCACCTGGATTTTGTTGAACCCAGCAAACAATATGCCGACATCATCATCCCCCGTGGAGGCCATAACACCAAGGCCATTGAGATGGTGGTGGCCCAAATACAGCGCATGTTACCCACCGGCCCTTCAGGGCGATCCCGCCACTGGCGGCGCATTGCCCGGCTTTTCCTTTTTCTGTTTCTGATTTTTGGCCTGGGCAACGCCGCCGTACCGCCTCAACACGCCTTATCGGTAGACATAGCCCGCGTCAGCGGCGACGCCCAATTTAGCTTTTTGGATTGGGAGTCGTGGGCCATTGCGGATGAACTGGGCCGGCGCTGGAATCCTCCCCCGCTGCCCGCCGGCGAGAGCGAACAACGCCGGCTGGTAGAGACTTTTCTGGCCCAAGTCAAACATATTGACCGGCTGGAAGCGGCGCTGGAAAAACTGCCCGCTTCCCCTACCGCTCACCGGGCCAGGCTGAATCACCAACAGGCCATGCTCAACGAGGCCCTCGCCACCGCCAAAAATAACCAGGCCCGCTCGCAGAGCCAGGTGGAAACCATTCTGGCCGGCCAGGTAGAAGCAATTTTGCAGGCCGAGGGCCTGACCACGGCCGGGCATGTCTTTCCGCCGGTGGCCTTCCGGCTGACCGAGCCGCCCACCGCCCTGATCCTATCCCCCCGCGACCGCATCGAAAACCAATATTTTATCGGCTTGCAGCCCGGTTTGAGCGCCGAGCAAAGAGAAAAAATTGAGCGGGCGCTTGACCAGCGCGGGGACGTGTCGAGCTATATCACCGATGTGGGCGGGCTGGGCAGCTACCCGACCATGGTCATCAGCTACGCCGACCTGCTCTACCTGATTGACGTGATTGCCCACGAGTGGACGCACAATTATCTGTTCACCTTTCCCTCCAACATTGCCTGGGGCTACCAAACCGACGCCAAGCTGATGACCATCAATGAGACCGCTGCCAGCCTGGTAGGCGATGAAATCAGCCGCAAGGTCATCACCCGTTTTTATCCCGATCTGGTCAAACAACTGCCCCCGCTTGACCAGGCCGGGCGGCCCGTCCCGGCCCAACCCTCGGAATTTTTCCTGGCCATGCGCCGGATTCGCCAGGAGGTGGATCGCCTGCTGGCGGCGGGCCAAATTGAAACCGCCGAAAGCTATATGGAAGCGGAGCGGGTCAAACTGGCCAAAAAAGGGTACAATCTGCGCAAGCTCAACCAGGCTTACTTTGCCTTCCACGGCTCCTACGCCCTCAGCCCCGGTTCGGTTGACCCCATCGGCCCGCAAATCCGGGATTTACGGGCCGGCAGTCCCTCCCTCAAGGTTTTTCTGGAGCGGGTCGGCTGGCTCAACAGCTATGATGATTACCTGGCCTGGCTAGAAGAACTTGAGACCAGAGCACGCTATAACCATGAGTGACCTGCTGCCCTTTGGGCTGGTGTCCAAACAGAGTTTGGACACCCAATGGCATGGCGAAACTGAGTTTTGCCACGAGAGGCAGAGCAGGTTATAACCATGTCTGACCTGCCCGCGTTTGTGGCGCACGGCGCCATTAATTACGAAGAACTCAAACAGTTGGGCCTGCCGCCCGACTCGGTGGTTGACTTTAGCGCCAACAGCAACCCCTATGGGCCGCACCCGGCGGTGGTGGAGGCGGTGCGGGCGGCGGCGTTGGCCGCTAATTTGGCCCGCTATCCAGACCGTGACTGCCTAGAACTGCGCGCTGCCCTGGCCGCCGTGGAAGGGGTGACGCCGGACTGCGTTATGGCCGGCAACGGGGCCAACGAGTTGATTCACCTGGCGGCGCTGGCCCTGGTGACTCCCGGCAGCCGCCACTTGATTGTCGCTCCCACCTTTGGCGAGTATGCCCAGGCCATCCGTTTGCTGCAAGGGCAAATTGTGGAGTATCGCCCCACTCGCCCGGCTTGGCGGGGCGAGGCTGAGGTTGTGGCCGCCCTCATCGAGCAAGTGCGGCCGGACGGCATCTGGCTGTGCAACCCCAACAACCCCACCGGCCAGCAATGGAGCACGGCGGAGCTGGCTTGTCTGCGTCGTGGGGAAGCGGCTCAACGGGCCTGGTGGCTGGTGGATGAGTCTTACCATCACTTCACCGCCGCCCCAGTGACGTTAAAGCCGGAGCTTGACCGGGGTAAACTTATCATCCTGCGCTCTTTGACCAAAGATATGGCCCTGGCCGGTCTGCGCCTGGGGTACGCGCTGGCCGCGCCAGCTTTGATTGACCGGCTGCGCCGGGTACAGCCGACCTGGAGTGTCAACGTTCTGGCTCAGGCCGCCGGGATCGCCGCGCTGCAGCCCGCAGTACTGGCCTGGCGAGATGAGAGTTTGGCCAAAGTACAGCAGTATGCCCGGCAGCTATGGACCGGCTTCAGGGAGTCAGGCTTTGCAGTAATGCCCAGCAGCACTCCTTACGCTCTGGTGCAGGTGGGCCAGGCGGCTGAGTTCCGGCGCGCTTTGCTGCGGGCAGGCATATTGGTGCGTGATTGTGCTTCCTTTGGCCTGCCTGACTACATCCGCATAGCCGCCCGCACACCGGCAGAAAATGAGCGTCTACTGGCGGCGATTGGCGCAATAGTGTCAGATAGATGAGACAGGATTTTCAACGCAAAGTCGCCAAGAAGCAAAGGTATAAAGATTGAAATCTATAGCGTCTTTGCTCCTATGACCCTTTGCG
>CAZDMM010000860.1:0-3492 GCA_964505845.1 uncultured Caldilineaceae bacterium | reverse complement strand
CCGATATTCTCGCCAATGTTCCGCCCGAACTGGCCGACCAGCTTGCCAAAACCGAGGGTCTGCGGGTGGCTCAGACCCCCAGCCTGCGCATGATTTTCCTGGAATTCAACCCCTTTCAACCGCCTTTTGATAATGTGAAGGTGAGAGAAGCCTTCAATTACGCGGTTGACAAAGAGAGTCTTATCAATGACGTGCTGGGCGGCTACGCCACCCGCATCAAGGGCGTCATCCTGCCGGGTTGGCTGGGCTACAACCCCGATGCCCTCAACAGTTACGATTACGACCCCGAAAAGGCCAAGCAGCTTTTGGCTGAGGCCGGCTACGCTAACGGCTTGCAGGTAGACTTTTGGTTCCCGATAGGCCGTTATCTCAAAGATAAGGAAGTGGCTGAGGCGATTGCCGGGCAACTCCAAAAGGTGGGCGTAACCCTCAACATGCAGGGCAGCGACATCGGCACGCTGGTAGAACGCATCCATACCCAAACCCTGTCCGGCCTGCACTTTTTCTCCATGGCCCCGCTGATTATGGATCCTGACTACCTGTTCCGCACCCACTTTTATTCCCAGGGTCTCAACCAATATGGCTGGACCGAGCGCACCGACGCCGATATTGAGGCTGCCAGCAGCACCGTGGATGAGGCCGAGCGCGCCCGCATTTATGAAGCCCTGGATCAATACCTGACCAACGAGCACATCCCCTGGGTTTACATGTATCAACAAAACCTGATCTACGGCGTCAACGGCAACCTGGAGTGGAACCCGCGCTCTGACGAGATCATTGATTTGCGTACCGCCGGGTTTAAGAGTCAATAATGGGTTTTTGGAGTGGGGATTAGAGATTGGTAATTGGTAATTGGTAATTAATCTCCAATCTCCAATCTCCAATTACCAAATTACCGGATTCTACAAAAAACACATTCAGCATTTATGACTGCATATCTCATCCGCCGACTGTGGCAATCAATTCTGGTTTTGCTGGGAGTCAGTGTTATCGTTTTTATGCTGGTGCAGTTGGCCGGAGACCCGGTGCTGTTGATGCTGGCCGGCACGGCCGCCACCGAGCAAGATTTGCAGCAGTTACGAGAGGAGCTGGGGTACAATGACTCGCCGCTAGTGCAATATTTCCGCTACCTGGGTCATGTAGTTCAGGGCGATTTGGGCAACTCGTTGCGTTTCAAACGCCCGGCCCTCAACCTGGTGTGGGAACGGCTGGGAGCAACGGCGCTCCTGGCCGTGACCTCACTGATTTTTGCCTTACTGGTGGCCATCCCGGTGGGGGTATTATCGGCGATCAAGCGGCACACCTGGCTGGATCACCTGGGCATGCTGTTGGCCTTGCTGGGCCAATCCCTGCCGTTGTTTTGGTTGGGCATCATGCTGGTATTGGTTTTTGCGGTGCAATTGCGCTGGTTTCCGGTCAGTGGCATCGGCTCGTGGCAGCATCTGGTTTTGCCCACTCTGACGCTGGGCGCTTATCCCATGGCCCGCATTGCTCGCCTGATGCGCTCTAGCATGCTGGAAGTCATCAATGAGGATTACATTACCACGGCCCGAGCCAAGGGTCTCAGCGGGTTGGCCATCATTATGCGGCATGCCATGCGGAACGCTGCTTTGCCGGTAATTACCATCGTCGGCTTGATGTTCGGTACACTGATGGGCGGCGCCGTCATTACCGAGACCATTTTCGCCTGGCCGGGAGTCGGCCTGCTGACCATCCAGGCGATTCAAAACCGGGATTTTCCTCTGGTGCAGGCGGCGGTTTTGGTCATCTCCGTCACCTTTGTCTTTGCCAACCTGGCGGTGGATTTACTCTATGCCTACATTGACCCGCGCATCCGTTATGGCTGAAAATCAAGCAATAACCTATCGCTGGCGGGAGGCAGAGCGGTCAACTCGCTCCTGGCCCGCCCGTGCGCTGTGGCGCAGTCTGCGCCGCAACAAAGCCGGGCTGGTGGGATTGGCCATCCTGGCCATCATCATCCTGCTCACCCTGGCCGCTCCCTGGGTTGCGCCGCACGACCCGCTGGCCCAAGACCTCAGCCGGCGGCTGCAACCACCGGGCTGGTTGGAGGGCGGTGAGTGGACTAATCTCCTGGGGACGGATCACGTCGGTCGAGACATCCTGAGCCGGGTCATTTACGGGGCGCGCATCTCTTTGCTGGTAGGCTTTAGTTCGGTCTTGCTGGCCGGGATCATCGGGATGGTGCTGGGCTTGCTGGCCGGCTATTACGGCGGCTGGCTTGATGACCTGATCAGTCGCATCATTGATATTCAACTGGCCGTGCCCTATCTGCTCCTGGCCGTCGCCCTGGTGATGATTTTAGGTTCTGCGCTGCGCAACCTCATCTTTGTGCTGGTCCTGTACGGGTGGACGGTTTATGCTCGCCTGGTGCGGGCCGAGGCGTTATCGGTGCGGGAGCAGGATTACGTGCTGGCGGCTCGCACGGTGGGCGGTTCCAACGAGCGGATCATCTTTCGCCACATTTTGCCCAATGTCGTCAGCCCCATGATTGTCATGACCACCCTGGAACTGGCGAATATGATTATCTTTGAGGCCGGTCTCAGTTTTTTGGGGCTGGGCGTGCAGCCGCCCACGCCCAGTTGGGGCGGCATGCTCAGCGATGGCCGGGATTATATTCCAGCCGGCATGTGGTGGCCCGCCACTTTTCCGGGTTTGGCTATCTCTTTAACCGTCCTGGCCGTCAATTTGGTCGGTGACTGGCTGCGCGACCTGTTGGACCCGCGTATGAAAAATCCGTGAAACGTGAGGCACGAGTGGAGCGCAAAAGCTATAGCTTTTGCGCTCCGAAAAGTTATCGTATGAAGAAGCATTCACGAACCTTTGACACGCCACCAACACGAAGCGTTAAAATGTCATTGCGAGGGCGCAGCCCGAAGCAATCCCCGCACCGGGGTGGAGACTGCTTCGCCTGCGGCTCGCAGTGACATGAACCAAACTATTTTCCAGGGAGGATAGTCAATGGGCACACAAGCAGATTTAGCAGAGCGGGATCAACGGCTGGCGCGGACGCGCCAGGCCATGGAGAGAGAGGGGCTGGACGCGCTCCTCGTGGCGGGCAAGGGCCACTGGTGGACCGGGCGAGGCTACTTGCGCTACTTTACCGACTTTCACATGTGGGGGCACGACGGCTTGCTGCTCATCCCGTTGAGCGGCGAACCGGCCATGACCTTTAGCAGCTACGCCGTCGCCGAGCGGATTACCCAGCGTGGCTGGATTAGCGATGTCCAGGGGGATGTGTATATCACCCCCAAGATCGTTGAGGCCATCAAGCGTAAGGGCTTGAGCCGGGGTAAAATCGGCATTGCCGGTTTCCGGTTCATCCTCTCGGCGGGAAGCTACCAAGCCCTGCAAGAGGCTCTCCCGGAGGTTGAATTTGTCAACGCCGATGATGTGATGGACCGGATTCGGACGGTCAAGAGTCCACTGGAGATTCAGCAAATCCGCGAGTTGTGGACGCTGGCCAAATCGGCC
>CAZDMM010000859.1:2315-3502 GCA_964505845.1 uncultured Caldilineaceae bacterium | reverse complement strand
AAACGCATGAAAGCCCATCTGGCTTATCTCAACTATGTTCTACGCCATAAATGGTTTGTGTTTTTAGCCTGTTTGCGTTTACAAGTTCCTCTGTGGCAAGCCATTATCCACGATTGGACAAAATTTTTACCAATTGAGTGGAACCCTTATGTCTGTGCTTTTTACAATCCTGATGGTACGCCACGTCAAAGACGGAACAGCAGCGGAGCATACGACCCTACTAAAGTGAGTACAGAATTTGATCGAGCCTGGCTGCATCATCAGCGCAATCCCCATCACTGGCAAGCTTGGGTTTTGGTTGGCAGTGGCGGCGTTTTGAAACCTCTTCCGATGCCGGAGCCTTATATCCGTGAAATGATCGCCGATTGGATTGGCGCAGGTCAGGCCCAAGACAAAAGTGATCCCCAGAGTTGGTACCGGCAAAATGGGGGCAGTATGATCTTACATCCTGATACACGGGCCAGACTTGAAAATTTATTACACGGGTTGGAATATTAGCATGGCTACCATCACCGTTACCCATCCCGGCGGCAGCTACCCCATCTACCTGGGCGAAGGGACGCTGGCCCAAACCGGCCCATACCTGTCAGAACTGGGCTACCAAGGCCGCTGCGCTCTTATTAGCAATGAAGTGGTGGGCCGCCATCATGCCGAGCCGGTGCTGGCGAGTCTTCGCGCCGCCGGCTTTGAGCCAACCTGTTTGACCATCCCCGACGGCGAACAACACAAAACCCTGGCCACCGTCGCCGATGTGTACGGCCCGCTGGTCGAGGCCAAACTTGACCGGCGCAGCCCCATCATTGCCCTGGGCGGCGGGGTGCTGGGCGACACCGCCGGCTTTGTCGCCGCCACTTATCTGCGCGGCGTGCCCTTTGTCCAAATCCCCACCACCCTGCTGGCTATGGTGGATGCCAGCGTGGGCGGCAAAGTGGGGGTTGACCTGCCCCAGGGCAAAAACCTGGTCGGCGCGTTTAAGCAGCCGGAGCTGGTGGTCATAGACCCAACCGTTCTGTCCACCCTGCCAGCAGCGGAATTCAGAGCCGGCCTGGCCGAGGTCATCAAGCACGGGATTATTGACAGCCCATCCTTATTTGAAGCTCTGGAAAGCAGCAGCGGAGCCGGGGAGCAAGGGGGCAGAGGGGCAATAGTTTCAGCCTTCAGCCTTCAGCCTTCAGCCTTTTTGCATG
>CAZDMM010000859.1:0-2305 GCA_964505845.1 uncultured Caldilineaceae bacterium | reverse complement strand
GATAGAAGCAGGGAAGCAGGGGAGCGGAGGAGCAGGGGAGAAATTGACCTTTACTCCCTACTCCTTACTCCTTACTCCCTACTCCCTACTTCCGTTGATGTCAAAGTCCGCATCGTCCAGGAGGATCCCTTTGAGCAGGGGCGGCGGGCGGTGCTGAATTTGGGTCACACCTTTGCTCACGCCTTTGAGCGCCTGGCTAACTTCCAATTACGGCACGGCGAAGCCGTCGCCATGGGGCTGGCCTGCGCGGCGAAGTTGTCGCGGCGTTTGGGCCACTGCTCCGCCGAGACGGTGGAACGGATTGTCAACCTGCTGCAACAGGTGAGCCTCCCCACCCAGCCTCCGCCCTACCCTCCCGCCGAGGTTTGGGCCGCCATGGGCGCCGATAAAAAACGTCAAGGCAACACCCTGCGCTTCATTTTGCCCCGCGCCATCGGCGCGGTAGATATTTTTGACAATGTGGCGCGGGAACATGTGGAAGAAATTCTCACGTTTAACGTTTGAACGTTGAACGTTCAACCCTGGAAGGAGTTTTATGCAGCCCGAAACCACCCTCAGCGAAGAAACCCTGTTTCAAGGCAAACTGCTCAAACTGAGTTTGCGTCAAATTCAGTTGAGCGACGGCCAAACGGCTCAACGCGAAATTATCACCACGCGAGGCGCGGTGGTGATTGTACCCCTGACGCCCGCTAACGAAGTCCGGCTGGTTAAGCAGTTCCGGGCCGGAGTGGAAAAGTGGATCATCGAGCTGCCCGCCGGCACCCTGGAAAGCGGCGAAAACCCCGACGAGGCCGCGCCTCGCGAACTTTTGGAAGAAACCGGCGACCAGGCGGCCACCTGGCACAAGTTGGGCGGATTCTACTCTGCCCCCGGCATCCTGACCGAATACCTGCACTGTTACCTGGCCACCGACCTGACCCCCGGCCCTAACCAGCTTGAATTTGATGAGTACATTGAAATCGTAACCGTGCCCTGGGCCGAGGCCATTGCGATGGTCAGCCGGGGCGAGATTGAAGACGCCAAAACCATCGCCGGCTTGATGCTGGCCGGCTGGCATGTGGGCTTAATCGGCAGTAAAAGTTAGGGGAATCACACTGGAAGGATGGAAGGTTGGAGGGCTGGAGCTTATAGCATCCTCCAACCCTCCAGTCTTCCGATCTTCCACCCCCCAACCTTCCACAAGGAGACTACTATGAAAACCATCTTATGCTACGGCGACTCTAATACCTGGGGCTATGAGCCGGTCACCAAAAATCGTTATGGCCGGACGGTGCGCTGGGCCGGGGTGTTGCAGCAGGAATTGGGCGGCGACTACCTCATTATTGAGGAAGGCTGCAATGGCCGCACCACCGTCTGGGATGACCCCATCGAAGGCTACAAAAACGGCAAAGAGTACTTGCCGCCCTGTTTGGTGTCCCACAAACCGCTTGATTTAGTCATCATTATGTTGGGGACGAATGATCTCAAGAAGCGTTTCTCCCTCTCGGCCTATGATATTGCCGATGGGGCCGGGGTGCTGGTGGAGATTGTCCAAAAAAGCGATACCGGCCCGGAGGGGCGTGCGCCCCAAGTGCTGCTGCTGGCTCCGCCGCCCTTAGCCAAATTGACCGAGTTGGCCGAAATGTTTGAGGGAGCCGAAGAAAAGTCCCACCGCTTGGGCCACCATTATCAGCGCGTAGCCCAGGAATATAGCTGTGAATTTATGGACACCGCCCCGGTGATCGTCTCCAGCGAGTTGGACGGCATTCACTGGGCCGCCAGCGAGCACAAGAAATTGGGCCAGGCCGTGGCGGCGCGAGTGCGGGAAATTTTGGGATAGAAATTAGAAGGAAGGTTGGAAGGCTGGAAGGGTGGTTAGATATCCATTCTTCCAACCTTCCAATCTTCCAACATTACGACAGGTACCCATGACAACTATTCTCTTACTTCACGGCCCCAATCTCAATTTACTCGGCGTGCGCGAGCCGGGGGTCTACGGCGCGGTGACGCTGGCCGAAATTAACGCCCGCGTCATCGCTGCCGGGGCGGAGCGGGGGGTGGAGGTTCGCCCCTTCCAATCCAACCACGAAGGGGCGCTGGTTGACGCCCTGCACGAAGCCCGCGTGTGGGCTGATGGAGTCGTCTTCAATCCGGGCGCGTACACCCACACCTCCATTGCCCTGCGCGATGCCATCGCCGGAACCGGCCTAAAGGTGGTCGAGGTCCATTTGAGCAACGTTCACGCCCGCGAGGAATTTCGGCACAAAAGCATGCTGGCCCCGGTGTGTGTCGGACAAATTAGCGGCTTTGGCTGGCGCAGCTACCT
>CAZDMM010000858.1:0-3505 GCA_964505845.1 uncultured Caldilineaceae bacterium | reverse complement strand
CCCGGCAAATACATCCCATCACCAAAAAGCCCTTCCTGCTCCTTAACTTCAATTTTCAAGTGCTTGGCAATTGGATCATTAATCCCACTATACTGTGGCGGCGATTTTAACCGTAAGTCATCTTTTACTTGTGAAACAAGTGTCAGGATCCGCTGTTTAGCATCCCTTTCGGTTAGAATGGGCATGAGTTTTTACCACCCTAAAGTTGACTTGAGTGAGTAATACAATTGCATCCAATCTTCTTTTGTCTTTACTTGACGGTGTGAACGATTCTCCGCTTGTAAAAGGAATTCTTTTTTTTCTTCTTCAAGTTCTCCTCCGATTGCCTGCAAAAATTCATCAAAGCCAGGTGGATAACTTCTTTCGTCCGTTGATGTTCCTGGCTCGGTTTCCTTTAGAATACTATTTACTGATACTTTATAAGAGGCAGCTAACTTCTCCAGAGTATCAAGGGATGGCCTTGTTCGGCCTCGCTCTACATCGGAGAGAAAGGACACAGACAATTTAGTAGCATCGCTAACTTCCGCAAGCGTTAGGTTCTGACTCTTTCGTAATCGTCTTAATACATTACCCAGATTCATATTGCCCATTTTCTCTCTCTAGCTTAAAATTTCTGTACATACGTATATTTTAACATAATTACGTCTTGACAGGAAATGTGGTGCATGCTAAAATTACGTTTGTAGCGTAACTCCCTACAAATTTACGCTCTTGGTGATTAGTCTAGAAAATTGAAACAGGAGACAATGGATTATGGCAAAAACACAAAAAGGGAAAAAGATCGTACCGGTCAAACCTCATAAACGTAAAGCGCCTGGCGGGAAGCAGAAAAACGTTAACGTTGACGGTCACCGCCGCTCAACCCCCAATTAAGATAAGGAGATCGTTCAATGCACAAAATCGGCGAAAAACCCGGCAAAGGCACTTATGCCTGCACGAACTGTAACTGGCAGGTCCGTCTTGATGACAACAGCGACCGGCTGCCTCCTTGTGGCAACTGTGGCAAAGGACAAAATACGACCTATACCAAGGTCAAATAAGCACCGAAGGCCAGATGATGGCCTTCTTTTTTTATATCAGCAATAAAGGAGATTTCCAAGCAATGGCATCAAGACATCAAGTACTATGCGTGAACAAAAGTGATCGGGATAATCCCCATGAACGTATCACACACATCGGTGGAAAAAACGATGATGGTACGCGCTGGAGACTCACTCAGCAAGAAGCCATTCAGGGTATCGAAAGCGGCAAATGGTCTTTTTACGTTAGTCGGGGTGGGAGTACAGTTGACGTTATCGTAGCAACCAGTCGTTATGGACACAAATATCTAAAAACAACTGCCGATAACGAGCAACCCAATAACCTGCTCAGTTTGCCTGAATGCCCGTAACAAATTACAAAACCCATCTCATCGAGATAAACGATGTGAATGGTTTATCTCAAATAACCAAAGTCTTCGATTTGTTATTTTACTGATTAGAAGCTTCTGGTTACAATAAAACGTATCTGATCTGTTATTCCTGGCAAGTTTTTGCGTTGAGATTTAGGGTTAATATCAACGTAACTGGACGTCATTTTACGTTGGTATTTAGGGGCAGGAGCATGTCAAACGGGCCTTAGAGGTGGCCGCAGCGGGGGGTCACAATATGCTGATGAGCGGCCCCCCCGGAGCAGGCAAAACGCTCCTGGCGCGGGCCATGCCTGGCATCCTGCCCAAATTAACCATTGACGAAGCCCTGGATGTGACCCGCATCTACTCGGTGGCCGACCAGCTTACCCCCGGCGAGCCGCTGGTGCGCCAGCGCCCCTTCCGTTCGCCGCATCACACCGTCAGCTATGCCGGCCTGGTCGGCGGCGGGCGCTGGCCCAAACCGGGCGAGATCAGCCTGGCCCATCGCGGCGTACTTTTTCTGGATGAACTGCCGGAATTTGGCGCCCGTATGCTGGAGATGCTGCGCCAGCCGCTGGAGGACAAGGTAGTCTCCATCAGCCGCTCGGCTGGCTCGCTCACCTACCCGGCCAACTTCACCTTGATTGCCGCGATGAACCCCTGCCCCTGCGGCCACTTTGGCAACCCACTTAAGGAGTGTACCTGCTCCCCGACCATGGTCAAAGCCTACCAAAAGAAAATCTCCGGCCCGCTCATGGACCGGATTGACATCCACGTGGAGGTGCCGGCCGTACCCTTTGAAAAACTGAGCAGCCAGCGGGTGGGCGAACCGAGCGCCAGAGTGCGGGAGCGAGTTGAGGCGGCCCGAGCCAGGCAGCGAGAACGATTCACGGGCACACCGCTCCAAACCAACGCCGACATGGGGCCGGCAGAAATCCGCAAATTTTGTCCCCTGGACGACACCAGCGCCAATCTCCTCAAAGCGGCCATGCAGCAGATGCAGCTCAGCGCCCGCGCCTACCACCGCATTCTCAAACTGGCCCGCACCATCGCCGATTTGGCCGGGACGGAGAGCATCCAAACGGCCCACCTGGCCGAAGCGATTCAATACCGCCCAAAACGGCAGATTTAGACGGTTGGGGGTTCATCATCAAAATATTGTTTGACCAGGGCCAAAACGGCCTTTTCCTGGAATCCCCCGGCCAGCTCTTGCAGTTTCTCGGCAAAACAGGTGTATTTTTCATCCAGCGCCTTGAGGTGAGCTGCATATTCCCACACCCGGCGCATCTTGCCGCTCCGGGCCAGGTCGAGCAGAACTTTCATCTCGCCCGGCGGAGGCGAGATTAGCTCAGGTCGGTACGCCCATGCCTCCGGCTCATCACGGGTTTGAGGCGGCTCATCTTCAGCCAGGATCCATTCCAGGCGCAAATGAGTTTTGAGCAAAGCCAACAACTGCTCGGCCATGATGGGTTTGACCAGCAAAGCATCACAACCGGCCTGCAGGCTTTCTTGCTTGTCTTGCTCAAAAGCGCGGGCCGTCACCACAATGATGACCACTTCCCCGGCAGCCGGAGCGGCTTCTGGCCGGCGGCGAATAGCCCTGGCAGCCTCAAAGCCGCTCATGCCCGGCATGACCAGGTCCATCAAAATAAGGTCGGGGCCGGCCAGGCGGGCCTGTTTGATGGCCTCTGGCCCATCTGCGGCCTGAAGCACCACAAACCCAAGCGGCTCCAGCAGGTCAACCAGAACCGCCCGGTTGTGGGCGTTGTCGTCCACCACCAGCACAGTTTTTGGCTGGCCTTTATAGCCCACTATTTTGCGGGCGTGTGGCTGGGGCAGGTCTTGTTGGATAAAGCCAACGGGCAAGGTTAACTCAAACCAAAAAGTGCTGCCCCGGCCCAATTCGCTCTCAACCTGGATTTGGCCGCCCATCATCTGCGCCAACTGCTGGCTGATAGCCAGGCCCAGCCCGGTGCCTTCGGTCTGGTGAGGGGCATCGCCGACCTGTTCAAAAGGCTGGAAAATCTTTTCTACCTGGGCCGGCGCAATGCCGATGCCCGTATCTATCACCTCAAAACGGATGGCCTGGTAAGCTATGGTCGCCTCGGCCGTGCT
>CAZDMM010000857.1:0-3505 GCA_964505845.1 uncultured Caldilineaceae bacterium | reverse complement strand
TGGCAACTGAGTTTGGGAACGAGTTGGCAACTGAGTTTGGGAACGAGTTGGCAATTTTACATCCTCGGTAGCGTACCCCAAGCTTATAAACACTCTTTAGAAATTAGTATACCAGTTATCGCCCAATCTGCCTATCTTTTCCCCTCTGTCATGATTCCAAGGAATTGGTCATGACGCCCAACAGGAGTATAATCCTCGGTCGGAATCTGTCAGACGATTGAGGCTTACGTGCCACTGCATCCAATTTACAAGTTAACCCGCCTGCCCTGGGACGCAGGTATCGCGCTGCTGTTGGGGTTGTTTGGCTTAGGCGTTGGCGGCTGGGCCAGCGTGGTGCTGCTGGATGACGCCATGATCACCTTTCGCGTGGCCGAAAACCTGGCCTTTGGGCGGGGCCTGGTTTACAACGTGGGGGAACGAGTCCAGGTGACAACCACCCCCTTGTACACTTTAATCCTGGTTCCGGGCACGTGGTTATTTGGCTCTGCGCCCCCCAGCGCCCTGGTTTTGAACCTGGCCCTATCGGCTTTGATCCCCATCCTGGCCTATGACCTGGGGCGGCGCTGGAGCGGGCGCATTACCGGCCTGGGCGGAGCGGTGCTGTTAGCCCTGGCCCCGCTGCTGATCATCGCCTTTAGCATGGAGAGTTACCTCTACGTGGCCCTGATCCTGGCCACGCTTGACGCTTACGCCGCCCGGCGCTGGCGTTTGGCCGGGGCGCTGGCCGGGCTGACCGCCCTAGTGCGAGGCGATGGGGTGCTGCTGGGGGCCTGCATGTTGGCTTATGACCTGGCGGCGCAGCGCCGTTTGCGCTGGTCGCTCATTGCGCCGGCCGTGGCTATTCCGGCGGCCTGGTACCTTTTTGCCACCCTTTATTATGGCTCGCCCTTTCCGGCTACGCTGCAAGCCAAAGCCGCCCAGGGGCAGTTCAACTGGTTGGGCAAACGCTTTGGCGATGGCTTTTGGGAGTATTGGGATAAGTGGATCAAAGAGAATTACGATATCTTCTATCTTATCCCCTGGCTGATGGGGGCCGGCCTGCTGTGGGCGGCCCGGCGAGAGCGCGGCTGGTTGATTTTAGCGGGGCGTGATCTGCTGTACGTGACCGCTTTTATCGCCCTGGGTGTGCCCACCGCCGAGTGGTATTACGCCCCATTGATGCCCGGCGTGGCCCTGCTAACGGCGCGGGGGGTGCAGTTTGTGGCCGAAGGGCTGGCCGAAGTCATCAAATCGGCCCAAAGGCGGCACGGCCAGGCCGACGAAGTGCTGGCCCGCCTCCTGGCCGGCGGCGCGGCGCTCATCATCCTCTTTCCGCTGGGCGTAACCTTTCGGGCGGCTTCGGCCCGGATTGTGGCCCAAAACCCCAATTGGAAGGCCCTGGTTTATCCCGATACGGCCCGCTGGATTGCCCACAATACCAACGCTGCCGCCACCCTGGCCACCATTGATATTGGACACCTGGGCTACTGGTCGCAGCGCCACATTATAGATATTGTCGGCCTGGCTCAACCCGATGTAGCCCCCCACATTGCCCAGGGCGATTTTGGCTACGCCATTCACCATTACCGGCCCGACCTGGTGCTGATTGGCTATGCCTGGCTGCCGGAGGTGCAAACCACGCCCTGGTTTCAAGAGAATTACGCCCCGCGCCGGGCCTTTCCCTTTAAAATCCTGGATGCGCCGCTGGTGCTCTTCAGCCGGCGGCAGGGAGTCAAAGTGCAGCCCGACCTGCCCCCCGGCGACATCATCCCGCTGGCGGTTGACTTTAACCGCCAAATCAAGCTGTCCGGCTACCAGCTTAACCAGCCTCTTGCACCCGGAACCCAGGCCAATTTAACCCTGGTATGGCAGGCCACCGGCCCCATCGCCCTTGATTTTACGGTCTTTATCCAACTGGTTGACAGCCACAACACCATTGTGGCCCAGGGCGACGGCAAACCACAGGACGGTTTCTACACCACCAACTTTTGGCAGCCCGGCGAGCAGATCATTGACCGGCACACCTTTAGCCTGCCCGCCGGCTTGCCGGGCGGCCGTTATGATCTTTTGCTTGGTTTTTACGAGGCGGCAACAGGCAACCGGCTGCAAATTTTGGATGAAGCCGGGGTGTTTCAAAGCGATCACGTGCGCCTGAGTGGGATTCAAGTGCAAGGGCCGTAGTATAAAGAAATTAGAGATTGGAGATTTGCCAAATGAGAGCAATCTCCAATCTCTAATCTCCACTCACCAATCTCCTCATCCACCTCAATTGGAGCGCTGGATTTCTAGCAGCGCCTGGGCCAGCAGGCGAAAGATCTCCTCTACCTTCTCCGGCGCAATCCCGGTGTTGCGCGAGGTTTGTTCGATCAGTTTGCGTTTCTCCTCCGGGTCGCCCAACTGCGGCAGCAGCACCGACAGCCACAACTCCGGGTCAATCTGGATAGGTTCCCGTTCTTCCATGGTTAGCCTCCTTAGAACGTGTTTGTTAAATGGCTTTGGGGCATTTTTAGGCGCAGAAACCGGGTTTTTAAGCCTTAAAATGGCTGTCTCTTTGCCCAAAGTATGGTCGAATAGTTCTCAAAAACCCGGTTTCTTTTTTAAGAAACACGCTCTTAGAGAATAGCTTTATTCACCATAGGGCAGACAATTGGCCTGGCCGAATCAATAAAATGTGATAGGTTCCAAGGCAATCAAATCACTCAATTCGCCGGGCTGAAGCTGCTCAAACTCCTTTTGTAGCACCTTTTGATAAACCCATTCTGTGCCGGTTAGCATGGTGACATTCTCGCACCACAACTGCGCAGCCCGATCTTTGTGCTTCACATCCACATCTTCTCGCCCTTTGGTTTCAATCAAGTGATGCACTCCATCCTGGGTAACAGCCACAAAATCCGGCTCATAGTAGCGCAAGTTGGCCACCGAGTCGGTATAGGGAATGGTGAAATTGAATTGCTCCGGTACTTTGGCAAAGCGAGCCACGTCGGGCGCTTTTTCCAGAAATTTAGCAAAAGCTTTTTCATACTCATTATCGGCGGCCACCAGATTAAAAACGGTTTTGGCGGCGGCCAGGGTGGGGTGCGACCAGGGAAAGCCGGGAGTCTGTGATAAGAGCCGCCCGGCCTGCTCTAAAACGGGCGTTTGTTCTTCCACTACCGCTTCACGCAAAGCGGCCACAAAGGTTTTGACGGTGACGTGTTGGGCAACCGGGTGAGAGATGGCTTTAATCATGGTGGGATCATCCAAATCAACCGGCTCGCCAAAAGCATAGGTTTGCAGAAACTCTCTGATTTTGGGCACTAAAGCGGCAAATTGAGAGGGCAGTTTGACATCGGCGGCGATACGCTTGGCGTAATAGGAGATAACTACTTGAGAGGTTTGCACTTCGGGAATGGTATATTGCCGCTCAACCATCTTTTCCAGGGTGATAATGTCGTAACCTTCATAGGTAAAACCTTGGAAGGCGGCATCTCCCTGTTTTTTGGGCAGTTTGGGCGTTTTGAACTTAGAGACATCCAGGGCGTTAATT
>CAZDMM010000856.1:0-3507 GCA_964505845.1 uncultured Caldilineaceae bacterium | reverse complement strand
CCTAACTTCTTTTTGTGGCAGGATGATGAATTGAAGACGACTGTCCCCAATCCCCCCCAGGTTTACCCCCAAAACTCCACCTGGGCCATCAGCCAAATTCTGCGCCTGAGTCTGGCGGTGCGCCACCAGGTTAGCCAGTCGCCGCCAGCCGCCGGGGCTATCCTGGTGGTGACTAACGCTAATGATGATGCGGTTGATAACCGCGTCACCGCCGAGGTTGTAGCAGATTGGCGGGCGCATGGCTTTGAGAGCCTGCAAACTTATGAATTTGAAGCCGGCCTGCGCCTGGATCACGACTTGTTGGACCCGGCTCACCCCAAGCAAAAGATCGAGCTGGTTTACCCGGTCTTGCTGGATCTCATCACCCCAAAAATGAACAAAAATTGAGCACTTTTTGGACTGGTCTGGAGAATAACATGGCGTATACTACGAACATTACCCCAAATCGCCGTAAAGATGTAGGAAAAAATGAAGAAACCGGGTATAATGGGATATCGCGGCTGACGCTGCGAGGGCGTATCAAGGGGGGACAGGTGAAAGCAGGGCTAAAATATCTACCGCTCCTGTTGTTATGTTTATGGTTGGGCTTGAGCGGCGGCTACGCAGCCACAGCGCACGGGCAAAATTCAAGCAGCGCCGCAGGGGAAACCCTGCTCAGTTTTGCGCCCACCTCGCCCAAACCAAGCCCGACCCTTACCCGTACCCCTACCAGGACGCCAACCAGCGCCGGCGCTCCGGCGACGCCCCCCGCGACGGCGTCCATACCCCCCAGCGCCACTCCCAGGCCAACTATCACCTCTACCTTGACGCCGACCGCCACCAACACCGCTACGGCCGCCCAAATTGAGCGGGGCTTCCAGGTTTATAAACAGCAGTTTTGCGGCTTGTGCCATCAACTGGATGCGGCCGGCACTGCCGGCCGGTTTGGCCCCACTCACAACGGCATCGGCGTCACGGCGGAACAGCGTATCCGGTCAGCCCAGTATACCGGAACGGCCACCACCGCCGCTGAATATCTCCACGAAAGCATTGTCAATCCCAAGGCGTATCTGGTAGCCGGATACGAAAATACTCCCCATCAAATGCCTGTTTATGCTCATTTGAGCCAGGGGGATGTTGAGGCGTTGGTACAGATGCTGCTGCAACAGAGGTAGCGCCCCTCATCCTGTCAACCATAAATCTTTAGCATAGGAGGGACAACAAATTTATGGTCAATAGACTCTGCTAACACTACCCAACAGAGGTAAAGGAGCCTTTGGACAGGCCACTCCAGACAAATCGTGCATCTCATCCCTAAAAAGCAAAAGGAGTCTTATGACAATGAGTAGAAAGTTACTGGTAGTAGTAATCCTGGTTTTTGCGTTAGCTGTAGCTTTGCTTCCAGCCGCCCCGATCAGCAGCGCTCAAGGCAGCGGCACAACTATAGCCAAAGGATTAAACGGGCCGATGGGGGTATTGGTAGCTCCTGATGGTAGTATTTGGGTGATTGATTCTGGAACCGGCGGAGATACCGAGGTAGCTGGGGTTGATCCTGGCACCGGACAGCCGGTTACGGCCAAGCTGGGCGATTCGGCTCGGGTGGTGCAGATTGCGGCTGACGGTACGCAAAAGGTAGTGGCTAATCTCCCCTCAATCGTGCAGGGTATGGAAGCAACCGGCGGCGCTCGCCTGGCCCTGCTCAACGGCGCCCTATATGCCACCAGCGGCTTTTGGATTGAAGCGGCCGGCCCTGATGCCGCGCCGAACATGGCGATTGTGGCTAAGATTGATGGAAACCAGGTGAGCCAAGTCGCCAATCTGTGGAAGCTGGAGAGTGAGCAGAATCCGGGCAAGTTTATTAAGGAATCCCATCCTTATGGTTTGGCCGCCGGGCCTGATGGCAATTTATGGATCACCGATGCCGGCGCCAACGACTTGTTGAAGGTCAATCCGGCGACGGGGCAGGTTGAGGTGGTGAAAGTTTTTGAGGGCGTCGCCAGCCCGCTGCCCAACGCGGCGCGGGGCGGGGCCATGGAGTCTGACCCTGTGCCCACCGGCGTCGCCTTTGGTCAAGACGGCAGCGCCTATGTGTCGTTTTTGCCCGGTTTCCCTTTCCTGCCAGGCTCGGCCAAGGTGGTTAAAGTAACTGCCGACGGCCAGGTGAACGACTATGCCACCGGCCTGACCATGTTAACCGATTTGCGCACCGGCCCCGACGGCAACATGTACGCCGTGCAGGTGGGACAATTTACCGAGCAAGGCCCGGTACCTAACAGCGGCGCTATTATTCGGGTTAAGGCCGGCGACGCTTCGGAAGTGGTGCTGACCGGTCTTTCGTTCCCCACCTCGATTGATTTTAATGCCGCCGGCGATGCTTATGTCACCATCAATGGGGCCGGCGCTCCCGGCACCGGGGAAGTGGTCAAATACGCCGGGCTGACGGGTCAGGCAGGCACGCCTTTGCCCGCCCCGGCCCCGGCCCCGGCCGCAGAGCCAACCCCGGCCCAACTGCCTTCCACCGGGGGCGAACGGCCTGCCTCTGCCGGGATGATCGGGCTGATGATAGGGCTGGGCCTTAGCTTGACCGGCCTCGGCCTGCTGCTGAAACGCAATCAATCTATCAACACCCTCCGCTAAAAACCTGTCTAAAGAGCTTCCCGGAGGCTCAATCTTGAGCAAAACCGGTTATTATTCCAGAGCCTGTCTCTCGCAGCCAGCCTCCGGGAAGCTAACCCACCGGACTTTTCAAACAGCTTCTGGCAGGTCTGGTAAGCCCAACAACAGGATTAAACAGGCCTTTAATTAGCGATAAACCGGGTTGGCTATGGCATAAACATGGTCCGGGTGCGTGTAGCCTTCCAGCATGATCTCTCGCTCGTACTGCATACCGGCCTTTTGAGCCACCCGGATTGAGGCAACATTCTGCGGATCAATCAGGGCGATCAGGCGCGGCAAACCCAAAACATTGAAGCTGTAATCACGCACGGCCAAAACTGCTTCCGTAGCAAAGCCGCGCCCCCAAAAGGGTCGCACTAATCTGTAGCCAAGCTCTATTTCTGGCCGGCCGGCTATAGCCGGGAAGTAGAACAAGCCGCAGTAGCCAATTAATTGAGCGCTGCTCTTTTCCACAACGGCCCAGGGGCCAAATGCCCGCTTCTGATAATAGTTTTCCTGGCAGTCCTGTAACCAATGGCGCACCCAGACTTCAGTCTGCACGCCCGGCCCAAAGCGCATCACCTCGGCATCCCCAAAGACGCGCATCAAAGCCTCAGCGTCAGCATGCTGAAAGCGGCGGAGCAGGAGGCGCTCAGTTTCCACGATAACCATTGCTGCCCGTTGATACCTTATATTCGCTCGGCTTGGATTGACAAATGCTGCAGGAGTAATTGGTATGGGTGTGACCAATTTGAGTTGTAGTATAGGGCCTTGCCGCTAGGGGGCCTTCGGCTCTGCCCGTTTTAGGCTTTACAAACGCCCACAAGGGGCTTTACTACCCCAATTGCAACTCATTTTGGTCACACCCAATTG
>CAZDMM010000855.1:0-3513 GCA_964505845.1 uncultured Caldilineaceae bacterium | reverse complement strand
TCACCGGATCGGCGCGTTATTTTGGATATTCATGCTGGCGGTCTAAGATATTTTGCCTGGGGCAAAATTGTGGAAAGCCAGATAAGACCATATCAGAAGGCCAGGATAACTGGTCTGCGCTTAAGAATTCAAATATTACTTTTAACTTAGTTCACCCCAACTATTTTTGTGGTATACTTTGCAGGAGCATTTTGGTTGTAGTTGATTTCGGCTAGAGATAGATTGATATGCGTTCTTGCAGTGTTTGTGGATATGATAATCCTGAAAATGTAAATTCCTGTTTGCGCTGCCATACTCCCTTAGGGCGAAACTGCCCTGCTTGTGGAACGCTGATTCCGCTTGACAACAAATTCTGCGGTCAGTGTGGGGCGCGTCTGCCAGAGAATCAAACACCCCTGGCTGAGACATGGCAACAGGACCAGGTGGGACAAAATTTGCAGGCGCTTATGTCAACAGCTTTGGCTGACAAGATCTCTGCTGCCTCAATCGAAATCCTGGGTGAACACCGCGAGGTGACGGTTCTCTTTTTGGATATAACTAATTTCACCTCAACCTCGCAAAAATTAGACAGAGAAGATGTCTTCCTTTGGGTTGATGAGGTGATGCGCTTGCTGGTGAATATCGTCTACAAATATGAGGGGACGATTGATAAGTTTACCGGCGATGGATTAATGGCCCTTTTTGGGGCGCCGGCAGCCCATGAGAACGACCCGGAGCGAGCGGTTCGGGCCGGGCTGGAAATGCAGGCGGCCCTGCAACCATTACAGGCGCGGGTTAAAGAACAGTATGGCTTCGATTTTGAGGTCCGTATCGGCATCAACACGGGCCTGGTGATTGCCGGTCAAGTCGGCAACGATTTGCACATGGAGTACACGGTTATCGGCAGCACCGTCAATTTAGCGGCTCGCCTGGAAAGCGCCGCTCAACCGGGCACTGTGCTGGTCAGCTATGAAACTTACCAGCGAACTCGCCCGTTGTTTAATTACCGAGCTTTGCCCCGGCTTAACCTCAAAGGGATAGCGGAGCCTGTCCAGGTTTTTCAACCATTGGCTTTGCGCCAAAAGCCGGGGCCGGTACGAGGACTCCCCGGCCTGCAAGTACCTATGGTTGGCCGAACTCAGGATTTGGCCCGATTGCAAGACGCGTTGGTCAAGATGCAGCGGGAGAGCTACCGGTATGTTGGGCTAATCACAGGGGAAGCAGGTTTGGGCAAAAGCCGGCTTGTCACTGAATTTCGGACTTCGTTAAGCCCATCGAAGGTTAAGGTCTACCAGGGTAGTTGTCTGGCTCATACTCGTGCTACCCCATTGTGGGTGATCATAGACCTGGTGCGAAATATATTACAACTCAACGAGAAGGATCCCCGTGAGGCTCAATTAGAGATGGCCCGAGCCTATCTGGAACGATTGAACCTGGCGGTTGATAAAGTTTTACCTTACCTGCTCAATTTGCTTGGGCTGGGACAGCTAGACCCAAGCGTCGAAGCCCGCCTGGCTCTCCTCGATGCCACAATGCTGCAACAGCAAACCTACGCCGCCCTGCGTCAACTCCTGTTATCCGAGACTCGCCAGACGCCAACTATTTTAATCTTTGAGGATATGCATTGGGTTGACCTGGCTTCACGCAGTTTTTTGGAGTATCTCATCAAAACTACCGACCGTGCGCCGCTCTTGTTGATTTTTATTTCGCGTGACCCGGAGCGCGAAACCAACCTCCAGCCTCTGCTGGCGGCGGCTCAACAAGATGCGGCCCACTTGATTGAGATTCACCTCCAGCCGCTCTCTGCCAGCGAGACCCTTTTACTCATTGAGCAACTCATCAAACAGACAAACGTTGAGGCCAGAGTTTTGAAGAAGCACATTGCCGAACGCGCCGAAGGTAATCCCTTTTATATCGAAGAGATTATCAGGATGTTAATTGATGAGGAAGTTGTCCGCACCTTGATAGAGCAGGGAGAGTTAGCTTCTGAAACGATGGTCTGGCAGGTAACCTCGCGCACCCAGGAATTGCTTAACGAAGTGCCGGGGACGGTCAAAGGGCTAATTTTGGCTCGTGTTGACCGTTTGCCAGAGCATACCCGCCGAACCCTGCAAAAAGCCGCAGTGGCCGGCGTTTCATTTCCGGTGAGGCTGCTGCAACAACTCAACGGCGATAGCCCGTATGCCATCGCTGCACAACTGGAAGAGTTAGCCGCCCGCCAATTTCTCATTGCCAAACCCTTTGGGGCAGAGCCGGGATATGCTTTCCGGCACGCGTTGATTCAAGAGGCTGTTTACCGGACTCTCCTCAAACGAGATCGCAGCAAAATCCATACCCGGATTGCCCAAGTGATTGAGCGCAACAGCTTGTGGTCGCCGGAGGAACAAACTGAAATCCTGGCCCATCATTATGCCCAAAGCACCAACCCTGCCAAAGCGATCCCCTATCTGGCGGCAGTGGCAGACAAAGCCGCGCAGTTGTGCGCCTATGAGACTGCGATCAGATACTACCGCCAGGCGATGTTGTTGTTACCCACCCAAGCGGCCGATCCGGGGGAGGAATTCTTCCAGATTCGGCTCGGTTTGGGTAGATCCCTCAAATTTGTCGGTGAGTTTGATACGGCCAGCCAAATTCTGTTGGAAGTTCTCCAACACCTGGACAACGCCAATCTGGCGGCCGCTTCTACCCTGAGGCTGCCAATCTTAGTTGAGTGTTTGCGGCAATTGGCCGATGTCAGGCAGCGCGAAGGGGCTTACGACCAAGCCCTGGCCTACCTGGAGCAGGGACTCCAGGCCTTAGGCGTGGCAGCGCCCCAGGAGCATCCTCAGCTTTGGCGTTCTTTATTAGATCGGTTAGCCTGGGTGCGTTTTCGGCAGGGACAATTGGAAGAAGGCCTTAGCCTGGCCAGGATGGCCATAAACAGTTTAGACCCGGAAGAGGTGGATGATCCCATCCGTTTAGCCAGTCTGTACAACACTCTGGGTGGTATATGTTGGCAGCAGGGTAAATTGGATGAAGCGATGGCTCACGTTGAGTACTGCCTTAAGCTGTACGAGACCTCGGGTTATTATTGGGGCACTGCTATTGCCTATGGCAACCTTGGGATTCTGGCCGATATTCGAGGTAATTGGTCAAGAGCGGTTGAGTATCATGAACGAGCTTATGCTTTGCAGCAGCTTATCGGTGATCTGGAGAGCCAGGCTCGAACTCTGGATAACTTGGGGATTCTACGGATGGCCATGGGTGAACATGAAGCGGCCCGGCAAGATTTGGAAGCCAGCCTGCAAATCCGCCAGCGTTTGGGCGATAACTTTGGCCTTGCTCAGGCTCAGGCCAGTCTGGCCCAACTTGCAGTCATCCAGTCGCGTCTGGCGGAGGCTATGACCCATCTAAACGCGGGCTTGACCCTGTCGAACGCCATCGGCAGTAATGAAATTCAAGTTCAGGTTCGCTGGCTTTTAGCCCTTGTTCACGGTGAAAAGCATGAATTTGAAGCCGGTTTACAGTTGGCCCAGGAGGCCCTGGCCATGGCTC
>CAZDMM010000854.1:0-3518 GCA_964505845.1 uncultured Caldilineaceae bacterium | reverse complement strand
CCAGAGCTGCTGTCGCGCTGCTAAAGCCCACATAGTGCCCAGCAGCGGGTCAACCAGCAGCCACAAAGCCAGGAACTGCAGCCCTGCGGCCAGGCTAAATTCAAAAACCCCGGCCGACAGGACTCCGGCCAGGGCAGCCCAGCCCGGCCCCAGGCTCAACCAAGAGTTGGCCGGGGTAAAGGTTAATCTTAAGATAGAACCAAAAGGTTGTTTCACCGAATAAATCTGAAGGTTAAGCTTTCAAATGGCAGGGTATTATGCCAAACTTTAGCAGGTCTCACAAACTATAAACCGGAAGGTTGGAAATGTGGAGGGACGGACAAGGGGCGGCAAGTGCCAGGAGGAGGCGCGGAGACACACAGAAGAATAAATTTTAAAAACTCTGTGCCTTTGTCCCCACGCCACAAAAAAGAATGCGCTGCGCGAAGGCGGGCAGAGCCGGAACACCCGAAAGAGGTGTGCCTGTGTGGTTCAATCCCTTTTTGGTTCCGGCTTGTCCGGGTTAGGAATAAAGCCTTCCTTGCCATTTCTTTACAACCATCTATAATTTTGCATTATGTCTGAAAGCGGTAATTACGTTTTATTACTTCTGTTGTCAACCAATGAAACCCTCACCATCGGCAAGCTGGGTACGTTTGACTTCCCGGCCGGCTGGTATGCCTATGTCGGCAGCGCGTTTGGGCCGGGGGGACTGGTAGGGCGGCTAAAGCATCATTTGCGCCCGGTTGAGCAGCCTCATTGGCATATTGACTACTTACGCCAGGCGGCGCAGCTCAAGGAAATCTGGCTCTCGCCCGATACCGAACCGCATGAACGTGACTGGGCCGATCTGCTGCTGGCAATTCCGGGCGCTTCGGTGATTGTTGACGGCTTTGGCGCATCGGACTCTGATCGAGAGAGCCATCTGTTTTACTTTGATGTGCGCCCCGACCTGGAAGATTTTACGGTTGGGGTGCATGCCCGTTTTCCCCAGGCCACTGTTTTGCGGGCTTATCACGATGAGGCGTGATAGTATGACAGCATGTCTACTTAACGCCAAAAACTTATAGCCGGGATTAGGAGATTTGGGGATTTTATCTGAAAGTTAAAGATGTGAGCAGGCGATAATAATGGATTCAAATTGGTTGGCTCAATTCAGTGGTGCTGATGAAACAGCCTGTGAAGCGGCTGCTGTTAAACTGGGGCAGACGGGGGCAGACGGCCTGGCCACCTTGAGTGAACTGCTCCGGTCGGACCAACCTGACCTGCGCTTCTGGGCCGTGCGGGGTTTGTGGGCCAACGGCTCGCCGGAGGCAGGCGCGCTCCTGGTAAAAACGCTGTCCGACCCGGAAGCTATGGTGCGCAGCGGGGCTGCTTATGCCCTGGGTGAACTCAAAGCCGGGGGCGCGGTGGAGGCGCTGGCGCAGCTTGTTGCCGGCGATCCTTCTGAGGCGGGCGAACATGCCGCCGACGCCCTGGCCAGGATTGGCCCGGAGGCCGGGCCGGCGCTGGTCAAAATGCTGCAAGATGAGCGGGCCTGGGTGAGAGTCCGGGCGGCCAGGGCGCTGGTTCCTATCAGAAATAAAGAGGCGATCCCGGCCCTGTTTGCCGCCCTGGAAGACGAAAGCTACCTGGTGTGCCACCATGCTGAAGAGGCCTTAGCCCGCCTGGGGGTGGGGCAGATGGTTTATTTTCAGGTGTAAGGCCGGGGTGAAAAAGGGAACTTTTTCACCCCTTTACCGGAACGGTGTTTTTGCTTCAAACAGCCGGTTCACTGGCTTTGGTCCGGTGCAGCACGGGTAGTTTGGCCATCACGTAGGCGGCCACCAGGGCGGCTTCGTGAGGGTAGCAGCCGGTAAAATAAGCGGCGTGCTCCTCGCCTTTACGCTGCACTGCCACCCCATCGCTAAAAGCCTGGATGCCCACCAATTTGCGATCCATCCGAATAAAGGTAAAAGTGTTGCTGGGAAAGACCAGCCGCTGGTTGGTACAGAACAGATTGCCCTGGTCTTGCCAGGTCAAACCCTCTCTGGGGACAGCTTTTTCCGGCCAATAATGGCCGCCCTCGTCCAGGGGCGCGCCCAATCCCCGGCGCAGGCCATTTACTTGAATGTAACATTCCTCATTGAGCTGCTCTAAAATAACCTGGGCCAGAACCGTTCTGACCGGGCGGAGCGCCTCCAGCGAGCCGGCCGCCAGAGCGGCCAGTTGGGAATCGGTATAAACGTTGCCCAGCACAACTTTCATGGCCTCCGGCGTAAGCGTAATCCCGGCTAACGACTGCCGGGCCAGGTTGTAGTCGCCCTGGCCAAAATCCGCTACGGCCACATGTCCCTTTTTGAACAGGCCCAATAAAGAACGCTCTTTGAGCGACAGGCCGCAGTGGTCACAGCGAAAACCATTCTCCTGCTGCGCTACCGTTCCCTGGGTGCATAATGGACATTCTTTGTATAAAATTTCCTGGGGCACAACTCAACTCCTGCAATGAATCTGGACAAATTATAGCACTGTTTGAGCTATTCAAAAAGCATGGCAGGTGGGCAGGTTTGACAACGCGACCACCCGCTGATCTGCCTGGGGGTCAATTTTGGAGGTAAGCAATGGTCTGTGGGCCATCGGGAATGGCGCAGATCCGGGCCGCAGCCCCTTGTTTGCTTTGCAGCCGGGTGATGGTGCGCTCGATGTGGCGGCAGGGGGTAAACAATGCACCCCGAATTTGCTCATCGGTCAGGCCGTCGCTGTAAACATGCACCTCGGCCCGCAGTTGGATCATGGCCTGAATTTGCACCTGCCACTGGTCTTGGGCGCTAAACCCCGGCCGGGCCAGCATGTTAAGCACCCCCTGGGGTGAGCCGGCCTCGGCCAGCAGCCTGGCGTAAAGGCCGTGGTCAGGCAGGCCGTCGGCGCAGGCGGCCGCCACAATAATGTCGCCTCCTTTGGTTACAATCTGGCTGGCGGCGCTCATCCCTTTGACGGCCTGGTAGAGGTTTTGGTCAAGCGGGTAGCCGCTGTTGGTGGTCACCACAATATCGTAGGGCCGGTCAACCCTGGCCATGGCATGCTCGCGCACAAAGGCGCAGCCGGCCGCATGGGCGGCCAGCATATCGCCGGCAAAAACGCCGGTAATTTCACGCCGGTTGTTGAGCGTTACATTGAGCAAAAAGGTGGGCTGGGTGCGCAGGGCCACTTCGCGCATCTCTTCCCAGATAGGGTTGCCCTGGATAACGCCCCAGGTAGCCTGGGGATGAGCAATCATGTCTCGCCCGTGATTGGTCAGCACGCTCTCGGCCCCGGCCAGAGCCGGCAGCACCCCTTTGGGGCCGCCGCTAAAGCCGGCAAAAAAATGCGGCTCGATAAAACCGGTTAGAATGCGAACGTCGGCCTCCATAAAATGGCGGTTAATCCGCACGGGGTAGCCAAAGGAGGTTTGCCCCAACGAGACCAGATTCGCCTCATCATAGGCGTTATGTTGCAAGCAACGGTAGTGGTTGACCACCTCATCCCCCAACATCTGCCGCAGTTCGGCCTCGGTTTGCTGG
>CAZDMM010000853.1:0-3519 GCA_964505845.1 uncultured Caldilineaceae bacterium | reverse complement strand
GATTTTTGGCTCGCTGGGTGGGGCGGGCGGGGTAGAGAGGATAGCCTTCTTGCCCACCAGTCTCTCGATAATTTGCACAAAGTCGGCCATCAACACCGGCGCACCCCGGCCCAGGTTGATAATTTCATACCCCAGGGGCCGCTCCAGGGCGGCGATAACCCCGCTCACAATATCATCCACATACGTCCAATCTCGTTTCAACTGGCCGGCATCAAAGAGTTGGATTTCTTGCCCCCTGACAATATTATCCGTGACCATAAAAGGCATCATATCGGGCCGGCCTCGCGGACCGTAAACGCTAAAAAAGCGCACCGCCGTAAAATTTAGCCGGTGTAGATTGTAATAACTGTAACCGATAACTTCTCCTGCTTTTTTGCTGGCCGGGTAGGGAGCCAGCGGCAGATTGCACGGGTCTGTTTCGATAAAGGGCAGTTGGGTTGTGTCGCCGTAAACCGACGAGGTAGAAGCAAAAACAAAAATCTCTGCGCCATTCTGCCGGGCGGCCTCCAGTAAGTTGACCGTGCCCATAATATTGACCTCGGTGTACAGCTTGGCCCGGCCAATGGAGTAGCGCACGCCTCCATAGGCTCCCAAGTGGGCTATGGCGCGAGGTTTGTGCCGGGCGAAAATCTGGTCAATTGTGCCGGCATCCCGAATATCGCCTTCGTATAGAGACAAGCCGCGATATTTTTGGAAGGGGGCGATGTTGGCGCGCTTGCGGGCCGGGTCGTAGTAGTCGTTAAAATTATCTAGCGCGACCACCTGCTCGCCGCGTTTGAGCAATGTTTCGGTTAAATGGCTGCCGATAAATCCGGCCGCACCGGTGACAAGAATAGTCAAGAGAAAACTCCTAAAAACAGTAATCAGTAGTCAGCCCGTAAGATGCCAAAGGCACGCAAAGCGCCCTTGCGGTATAGTCAGACTGCTACCCTGCGACCTGCTACTTTGCAACCTGCCCCACCACATAACGATGATGCGCCCAAATGGTTTTCAACTGCCAGGGTAGGGGAGCGTGGTCAAGCCAGGCGTATTTCATCACCCGCTTCCGCAGGTCGGGCTGCTCGCCCAGGTAGTAGGCCATGCTGTTCCAGGTCCAGCCCGCGCCGGTGAATTGGGCGTCGAGCTTTTTGCTTTTGATGCCCAGCCGTTTGAGTACTTCCGCTGCCGGCATCACCGTATCGGGCCAGGGCGGGACATCCAGCACCCCTTCGTCAATAAAGTTGACCCCTGCCGCCTTGAGGGTTTTTTTGATGCGGCTCATCTGCACCCACTTTTCATCCACGGTGGGGAAGAAATCCCGGTCAATCACATATTTGCGCATCAAATAACCCACTTGCAGGTTGTTGGGCATGGCCACAAAAACCAGCTTGCGCGAGACCCGCACCAGCTCCCGCAGCAGCGCCTCGGCATCCGGCAGATACCACAGCCCGGCCCACTCCCAGGCCAGGTCAAAGCTGTGGTCTTCAAAGGGCAGGTGGGCAAAATCTTCGTGGTGAATCAAAGTGGCCGGCCGCTTGAGTCGCGCCCAAATCTGTTTGACGCCCGCCAGCCGCTCGGCGTGGTTGTCTACCAGCGTTACCGCGCAGCCGCGCTCGGCCAGGCGCACCGAGTTGATGCCGCTGACCCCGGCCATGCCGTACAGCGGCGCTTCCAGCACGGTGCGCACGCTGTGTTCGTCCACCAGGCGGTCAAGGTAATCGTTCAGTACAAAACGCTCGTACACCACGCCGAGGCCCTCGTTCCAATCGGTGAGGTATTTTTTCCAGACGGGTGCAGCGACTTGGTCGCCATTTTGGTTTGAATCAGTCATCGTAAAAAAATTGCCGGGACTAGAAGATTTAGGGCTGATTTTATGATAAAATCTCCCAATCTCCTAATCCCGGCCTTATTTTGAAAGCTATGCCAGGCTCATTTGGGCCAGAACGGCCTGATGCAGGCTGGCGTGAGGGGTCATCAGATAATCGAGGATGTTGAAGTGGTTGGCCTCAGGAATGACCAGGTGGGTTATCGGCACGCCCTGTGGCGACCATGCCGTTACCAAATCCTGGCTTTGGGCCAAATATTCCTCGGACTCGGCCCCGCCAACGGCCACGATGAGTGGAGCGCGGCTTGTTGGAGGCAAAAAAACCGGGCTGTTGCGACGCGCACTGGCTTCATCCATACCTAAATCTTCGTTGACGTAGCTTAACTGAATCGGCCTGAGGTTGAACAAGCCGCTGATGACGCAGCCACCTTTGAGCAGGTCTGCCGGTAAATCGGCGACCAGAGCAGACCACTCCGTTGCCAGCAGCATTGCCGCCAGGTGCCCGCCCGCCGAGTGGCCGGAGATAAAGATTTTTTCGGGATCGCCATTATAATGGGCAACATTCCGGGCCACCCACACCAACGCCCGGCGGCAGGAGTCTGCAATCTCACCCAGGCTGGCTTGGGGAGCTAGGGGGTAACTCAGCGCGACATAAGTTACGTCGTGCTTGATAAAACCATCGGCGACGCAGTGAAACAACTGTTTATCCAACGAGCGCCAATAGCCGCCGTGAATAAAAACCTGCACCGCTGCGCCAGGCTGCTTGGCCGGAAAAACATCCATAGTTTCGCGGGGATGGTTGTCGTAAGCGAGGTCAGCCTGGAAGTGGACTCGCTGCCGCAGCGCCTCGCTGTCTTGTTCCCACTGCTGAAAGATTTGCTCAAACTCCGGCACCCTGGCTCGATTGTTATATTGGCTATCGAGAGTTTGTTGGGTGTAATTTTTATAAATGGGCATGTTGCTTATAACCCCAACTCTTTTTCAACCTCTTCCAGCGAAATGGTCGCTTCCTGTTTGAATAGTTCATCGAGATAGACCATAAACTCTTCATTGTCGCGTAACAATTCGACTTCAAGAGCAAACTCATCCACGGGAGCCAGAACAAAGCCTTCACTACCAGCTTTCCGTAAAATAATTGTTTCCTGACGCGCCATCTCCAAAAGCTCATCTAACACAACCTTGGAGTCGTTTAGTTCAATAATCTTCATAGTTCAAACTCCCTTCCCTGAATAAATAACTTGTTATGCTCTTTGTAACCGACAGCTTTTATCTGCACAACTTGGCTTTCCTCACTTACATCATAAAATACCCGAAATTCTCCAACCCTCAACTCCCAACGGGATAGCGGGTTTGGACGCAGTTCCTTGCGGTTTCTGGTTTCAGTTAAGGGTTCATTTACAAGTTGGCTTTTGAGCGCCTCTGCAATTGCCTTTTGTTCAAATTTTTTAAAACCACGCAGATGTTCTAAGGCGATTGGGGTGAACTTTATAATAAAATCCATAACCAAGCTAACCTTCTCAAAAACTTTAGTCTTCCAATTCGTTTTCTATAAATGTAAATTCACGCTCGTCACCCCACTCTTCTATTTCAAATCCCATTTCCATTTGAACAATCTTTAAGACCTCAGGTTCTTTAGGTAAAAACAATTTTAGAGTCCCACTGCGGTATGCCTCAATTTTGGCTTTATTTTTGTCATTGTTGCAGAACTGATGGGC
>CAZDMM010000852.1:0-3521 GCA_964505845.1 uncultured Caldilineaceae bacterium | reverse complement strand
GGCTACCCGGTCAAGGGCGCGGCCATTAAAACCTTCGGAAAATTTTTCCGAAGGTTTTTTATTACCTCTACCACCTGAATCAGTAGTGCCCTTTCCAGATAATTGCCTCTCCCTCGCCGCCTCTCGTTCTAGCGGTTCAATCGCCCGGCCCATATTGACGGCCTCAACCGGGCTGAAGGTGCATTAAATTGGATTGTAGGCGACTGGCTACTCGCCTATCACGGCGAATGGGGCAGTATGTATGACGAGGCAATGGAGTTGACCGGGTGGGAATATGAAAAATTACGAAAATGCAAATATGTTGCAGAGAATTTTAATTTTGGGATTCGAATCCCAAAATTGAGTTGGACACATCACCGCACCATAGCAGAACGCGCCAGAGGAAAAGAACTCGAATACCTCACCCTGGCTGCTGAACAAAATCTCAGTGTGCGGCAAATTATAGCCCCATTCGCCCTGCGCCGCGTGGAGCAACCGCAGCAGAACGAAGCAAAAGTAAGCAAAAGTAAGCAAGGGTAAGCGTCGTTAGCCCAGGCGCGGGCGCGGGTGGCTCCTGAATGGTCGGTGAAGAAGATTCACCGACCCTCAAAGTTAGCCCTATGCGCGCTTGGCGTCCTGAACGTATCGCCCATTGGTTTGAGTGAGCTTGGCGGCGTGGTCACGGGACTGTCCTAAATCATCTTGAATCGGGTAAGGAAATATTTCCTTACCCGATTTCCTATCACCACCACCTGCAACCATCCTTTGTTTCGCCTCCTCCGCCAATATCGGTTCAATCTCAGCGGCCAATGCTGCCCTCTGGCTGCTGGTTAAATGTCGCCTTTGGATATTCCAACTTCGGTGGCGAGGTCGGTGGTAGATTTTAGAGGTGAAGAAGATTCACCTCTACCATTCATTCACCCCGCGCCGCGTGGAGCAACCTCTTGGCATCTATGCGCCTCATTTATCTTTGCGCCAAGTTTATCGTTATGGATGTTGCTTTAATTCGTTCAACCGCTTTTTAGCCTCGGCCAATTCCCGGCCCAGGTCGGAATAGCGCGGTGGTGAGCCAGCCTTGACGACTTCGCCGGGTAACACTTCGTCAATCGCCAGGATTGCCAGGGCCAGGGCTTGGGTAATAGCCGGGTCAGTTTCTATCTTGATAGAATCGAGCAGGCCGGTTAGCTTGCGCTCAAACTCGCCCCGCAATGCTTTTACAATTGCGGCCGCGGCCTGGTCGGACATATCGCGCCGCCGTTCAAAGGGCCAATTCCGGCTAAACAGAGAGAGAATTGCCCAGGCCGATGTAGGCCGGTGAGCCTCGGAGCTATAACCCAAGTGCAAACAGCGTTGACACCCAACCCGGCCATTGTTATAGATAGCCTCGCACCTGCGCCCGCATAGTGGACATAGCCAATAGTAGCGATAACCAAAAGTCAGCTTGACGACAGTCATCCGCAAGGTGATGCCACAAAATTCAGCCCGCATGGTCAGAGGATTGACCCCGGCTTTTTTGCACGCGCTGACAAGCCAAGTTATCCAGACAACCGGCGTTTTCTCGACAATGCCGCCCCAGCGCCGCCCAGGGCCGCGCCCATCGCCGGGGTATGGCCCGCGCCGGGTAAGTGTTTTGTGAACGATAGAATCAGCGTCAAAACCGTTCAAAAATGGGTTGAATCTTGGCATAACTCACACCTGCTTGCAAAAAGGCAAATTAGTTGGCTAGATTCCTTTGACGTTTCCGGCTGAAAATTTTCAACCTAACTATTCCGCCAAAGTTCCCACTGTATCGGGCCGGGCCGGTGCGCTCGGACTCCAGCACGGCGGCATTGATTCAGGCTGTTTTTGCATTGACCGCACCACCCAGGGTTAACGCTTCCTTAACCATTGACCGCTGCCACAAGTCGGCGTATAGCTCTGTGCCATCCCGATAAACCGTCTCCCCATCCGGCCAGATTACCCGCTTGGGATAGGTTACAGCCGGGTCGTGGCAGGCGTGGTATAGCGGGTCGGGCGAATCGGCGGACGGGTCAGAATCAGCGGCGGGCGGTGCTTGGGTTGGCTGGACTTCTGGCGGTGGCTCGACTGGTGGCGGGTCGGGCTGTTTGGCCTCGATTCGGGCTAACCATTCTTGCGTGTTTACTTTAGGTAAAGTCTTCATTTATCCTCACTTTTTGCCAACCTTGCCAACCTAACCAACTTCTCCTATATATTTGTTTTTGCTGTTGTGTAGTCCAGTACCCCATTTATTTAAATATAAGAATGGTTGGCAAGGTTGGTTAGGTTGGCAAATTATGGCTTATAATTGCGCTTAATGCCGTAGTACCCGCGTTCACCTCCTACCCGGTCAGGTTTTAAGTTCTTTGCTTTGAGAATCCCGGCTACACTCATTTGAATTGCTCGTGTAGT
Source organism: uncultured Caldilineaceae bacterium (assembly GCA_964505845.1). GTDB lineage: Bacteria > Chloroflexota > Anaerolineae > 4572-78 > J111 > DSQQ01. The sequence continues at coordinate 1,133 of CAZDMM010000852.1, read as the reverse complement.
CCCCCGGAGTCCCATTTCCTGTAGGGTACTGATAATTTCGGCGGTGGGTGTAAAATCATTTTTAACTGAGGCGTCAATTTTGAAGTATCTTTCCGGCCAATTGAGAGTTGGGTCTTCCACTTCATAAGTGGCGTTCAAGGCGTCACGCGCTTTTATTTCATCCTCAGATAACCGCCAGGATTCACCATTTTTGTATAGGTGAATTATCTCAGCCCAAACTTGGCTAACATCCAAAGCTGAATAGCCCCAATTTATCCCGGTTAAGGTTACGGATAAAAAGCGCCGGCTGCCGGTTGGATCGTTCAAAAATCCGCTTGAGTTATTCAGTGTTCCAATAAGCGAACACAGAACCGGCTTTTTTATATCAAACCTGCCGTATGGCTTGCGCTCTGTTACCTCTTGTAAGGTGAGGAAGAATTTAAGCGCCTCGACATCAGCCCGGCGAATTGTTGAGCCAAGCTCGCTCACCTCCCAAACAAAGTTACGCACTAATCGAAGTTTACAATCTTTGTTGTCTGGATTGACTGAATCCTCGATAAAATGCCCCGGCATAGGGCAGAGCCAGCGACAAAAATAACTTTTGCCGATGTCCTGCGGGCCATCTAAAACCAGCATAACATTTTGAGCCTGCTCATAAACACGCGCAACCGCGCCTATCATCCAACGTTTGAGCCAGGTTGCAAAAGTCGGGCAAGGGTGATTATTGTTACCTTGCGTATCGTTGAAGTAGCTACACAAATTATCAAAGTGGGGTTGACTATCCCACTTTAGGCTATCAAGATAATCACGGATCGGGTTATAGCGGTTACGCCAGGCGTCGGTTACATAGGCGTCTTCCATCGGTGGCATGTGGCTAAAACCTTTGTCACGCATTTCTGACCGGATTTTTGCCGCTATTGTGTCGGTTATGCGCTGACCGTTCACCTCGATAGAATCGTCCAAAAGATTCAGCCGGAAGCGGTAGCCCAAAGTGTACAGATGGGTTAAGTAGTCAAGAGTTTTAGGAGACTTCTTTGTATTTTTCTGTGGAGGCGTCTGTTGTTGTGTCCCCGCTGAAGGTGGGGGACTCCCCCCCGCCCCTGGCTGTGGGCCGCCCTGCTGCTGGCTGGCTTTCGGTTGGGGGTCATCCTGTT
>CAZDMM010000851.1:0-3521 GCA_964505845.1 uncultured Caldilineaceae bacterium | reverse complement strand
CGGGCAGCACCGTCGCGCCCATCGCCACTTCACCCGCGGTGTCCGGGTCGGGCGTGAAAAAACCGGAGACCACCGCCAGGCCGGGGGACGCCTCAAAGGGCCGGAGTAGTTCGGCCAGCCAGCAGGGGTCCAGCCGCACCCCGGCATCGGTGCTGGCAATGATGGGGCCGGCGGCCGCTTCAATGGCCAGATTGCGCCCCCGGCTGATGTTGGCCCCGGGAGCCACCAGCACCCGCAGCGGGAGTGAGCGGCGTTGGGCAAACTCTTCTAAAATAGCCACCGTCTCATCGCTGGAGCCGCCATCTACGATGATGATCTCGTCCGGGGGGCGAGTTTGCTGCGCCAGCGAGTCAAGCAGTTTTTGAATCGCCTGCCCTTCATTTAAAACGGTGCAAATGACGGAAACTTTCATCGTTAGAGTCGGTCTAAAAAGCTTCCCGAAGGCTCGATTTTGAGCAAAACCGCTGGTAAAACCAGAAGCTGTTCTCGAAGCCAGCCTTTGGGAAGCTAAACCACGATTTACGATTATTAAGACATAAAACCGGGTTCCTCCACAAAGGATTATCCCTGTATCTGGTAGTTGAATCTTTTATACTACTACTAATAGTATGATAGTTTGCAGAAGTTGTTTTTTTATTGGGTCAATTATGTTTACATAAACTTGTGTGGTATAATAGAGCTGACAGGTTTGGTTTTTAGCGTGACGGAGGGCTTGAGCCAATGAAAGGTCGCTATTGGAGTCTAGCCATAGTTTTAATTTTAGTCAATTATTTGATTTTTTCATCCCTGTTTACCGAACTGCTTGACCCCAGCTATGGCAAAACCTTTGCCACGCGCACCCCTGTCCCCACCTTTACCCCGGCCCCGGCCCAACCGCCTTCGGTTGTCATCCCTACCTTTACGCCGGTACCGGCGGTACCCACGCCCACCGCCACCAAAGTGGTTAACCCCCAGGCTAACACAGAGGCAGCGCCCGCACCGCCGGCTGATACGGCTCAGGTTGTGGCAGCGGCGGTTGAGCCGGAGTTGGTCGCGCCGGGTACGGTCAATATACGTTCCGGGCCTGGCACCAATTACGGCGTTATCGGGGCGCTCAATGCCAACACCCCGGTGCGGATTATTGGCCGCAATGGCGACGCTTCGTGGTGGCAAATAGAAATCACCCCCAACTCCATTGGCTGGGTGGCCAGCAGTGTGGTCAGCGCCAGCAATGCCGAGGGTGTGCCTGTAGCCGAAGCACCGACTGCTGCAGCCCTGGCGCCCGCCGCTCCTGCTCCCCAGCCTGCGGCGGCCAATGCACCCCCGGCTGCACCCGAAAAGCCCAAATATCAATATGAACCTACCGGTTGGTACGATGATGGCAACGCCGGTTTGACCCGCTTTTTGGGAACCATCAAAGACGCCAGCGGCAATCCGGTTAACGGGGTCTTTGTGCGGGCCAGTTGCGGCGACTATTCCACCATCTCGTATCCTTCCGGGCCGGTGGGCTGGGGGCCGCTCAATGTCAGTGCGGATTGGCCGCCCGGTTTTTACGATATTACGGTTGATACCAAACCCGTGCCCTGCTTGTGGGTTTTGAGCATCGTTGAGACCGATGACCGCAAAACGGTCAAGAATGTGCTGTCGGAAGAGATCCCGGTAGAAATTACGCTGAAAAAATCAATTGTGACCGCCAATTGGCGCAAAAACTGGTAAAACGTTAAAACGTTCAACGTTCTAATGTTCAACCCGAAACGGCCGGGTCAAAGCCGTCACCGAAGTTTCAGCCGCTTTCAAGGTAAGCCTCACCTGATAATTCCCCGGCGCTAAATTCTCCAAAAAAAAGTTATACTGCGCTCTCACAATTTCTCCCGGCTGCCACTGCTGGATGGGATACTTAACGCCGGCCGCCGGCAGTGTCAGCGAGAGCGGGGTAGGCTCTCCGCTCAGGCTGACAACCTGCACCACTACCTGGTCGGTCAAACGCCGGACTGGCCGGTTGGCCTGCCAGTAAGCGGTCAACTGCACCGGGTCGCCGGGATGGAGGGGCGTGTCCGGGTTAGAGCGGTGGCCCAGTTTGTACAGGTCATACCCCAGCAAGGTGACATCGAGCATAGGGGTGTTGAGCAGAACTTGAATTTTAAACGCTGCCGGCGGCAGCGGCGCCGGTGGAGGGATAACCTCAACCTGGCCCAGTTCGATAAAATCGCTACCCCCCCCGGCCTCCCCGTCAAAGGGGGGAGAAATCGGTAGGCGTTGACCGGTTTGGCTGTCATACAGGCCCACAATCAAGCGGTGCGGGCCAGGCGGTGTGCCCGGCTCGATAAAGAGGCCGTGCGCGTCATCAATAGGCCGGCCGGCCGGCCACTGCCAGGTTGGTGAACGCGGCGGGGCGTCGCGCTGGCCGACGACGTGGTTGGCCGCGTCAAGCAGTTGCAGAAAAACGGTGTAATTCTGCGCGAGTAGAGCCTGGGTTTGCCACGACAGGCGCACCTGCAAAATATCGCCGGGTGAAATTTGGGGAACCGACATCGCATAGCCAAGCAGCCGGATGTGGGGGCCGAGGCGGTCGTCTAGCGGGCTGAGAGGCCAGGTTTCATTGGCCGGGGGAACGGCATAACTGACCAGCCGCACGTTGCCGTACCACTGGTCGGCGGCCTGGTTGAGATGGGTGTTTAGCCAGTTTTCGATGACACCCTGGGGGTCGGCCTGCTGCGTGGCCCAGTAAACGGCATAGATGTTATGGGCCTGCCGGGTAATCTTTTCAAGTTCCGACACGGTGGCGGCTTCGTCCAGGGGCCGGCGGCGTGGAAGGGGATAGATCGGGGCTGCCGGGGTCGCATCGGGGGTGTAATAGTAGTTAAACACCTCCTGCTGGCCTTCGGCGTTTAGAATCACCACATCGTGTGGCCCGCCGACGGCCTTGATAAAACCGGCCAGGGCGCGATAGTTGTCGCGGGCAAAGGCGGGGTTGAAGTAGTAGTGGTACAGCGATAGGAGTGAAGCGGCGCTGAGAGAGGCTAAAAGCAGGCCGCCGGTGAGGGAGCTAAGTGCGTGAGGTGTGAGGCGTGAAAACTGTAAACGGTAAACCGTAAACCGTAAACCGTAAAACCTGACACTTTCAAGGGTTAGGGCTAACAATAAGGTCAGGGCAGGTGTGGCGATGAGTAGAAATTTGAGAAAGGCCGGGGTGAAGATGAGGGCCGTCAGCGCGACGGGGAATAGAAACCACATGAGCAGAACGTTAAATGTTGAACGTTGAACGTTGAATGTTAAAAGCAAGACAACACCAAGAGCGATTGCCGCGATTAACCCCAAATTGAACGGCCAGGAGAGGCCAAAGAGCAGGGTGGTGGCGATAGTCTCGATGATGGTTAGCCAGGAGGCAGATTGTCGCTCCGAGGGCCAGGTGGTAAGTTGTCGCCAGGCGATGGGCAGCCAGGGCAAGTAAAGCAGGAGCGGCAGGAGTTGGAGAAGGAGCCAGTGATGAATGGCGAATGGCGAATGGCGAATGGCGAATGGCGAATGGCGAATGGCGAATG
>CAZDMM010000850.1:0-3534 GCA_964505845.1 uncultured Caldilineaceae bacterium | reverse complement strand
CATGGATGCGCCGCTGACAAACAGCAGCCGCAGCGCCACCGCGCGGGGCAGCAAGGTTTGGATAAAAGCCAGCAGCACGCCCAGCCCAACGCCCAGCAGGGTAGCGTAGGCCATCAATTCAAAAGAGGCGGGCAGAAAAGTGCGTAAATCCCGGCTGACCGGGTTTTTGGTGCGGATGGATTTGCCCAGGTCGCCCTGCAAGAGTTTGGACATATAGCGCCCATATTGGGTAAAAACGGGGTCGTCCAGCCCCAATTCTTGACGCTTGGCAGCGACAAGCTCCTGGGGCGCATTGGGGCCGGCAGCGGCGCGGGCCGGGTCGCTGGGGATAATTTGCTGCAGCAGGAAAATGATGAGGGTCATGGCCAGCAGCACGGCCAGCAAACCCAGGCTGCGCAGGAGGATAAAGCCAAGCATGTGTCTCTCCGGTGAGACAGTGAGACGAGGAAGAAATTTCCTCGTGGCGAAACTCAGTTTCGCCAGGCAATTGGGTGTCCAAACTCAGTTTGGACACCGGCCAAAACAGTTATCGCCTCCTCGCCTCACCTGTCATCACCTCATCACTCGCCCTTAATTAGCCCCAGGTCAACGTTCCAGGGGATGGCCGGGCGAGTGACCAGGTTGGTCAAGCCTTCGCGGTAAACAATCACATCTTTCACATCGGCCAGGGGGAAGAAGCCGCCGTCTTCAAAATAGAGCGCGCTGGCTTCCTCATAAAGCTTATCCCGTTCCGCCCGGTCGGTTAAGGCCCCGGCTTTCGTGATCAGCTCATCGGCTTTGGGATTGGAGTAGCCCATGATATTGAGGGCCGCTCCGGTGGTATAAAAGAGGGTGGCCTGAGTTTCGGGGTGGGCCGCATCCGGGTTGTTCTGTACCAGGTACAAATCGGGCGCTTTGTCCAGATTCTTGGCAAAGTTATAACTCTCTTCCTGGGGGTTGGCTCGCGCGGTGGCATTGACCCCAATGGTTTGCAACTGCGCTACCAGCAAATCGGCCACCCGCTGCTGCACCCCGGCCTCTTCGGCGGCATAACCGACCACAATATCCACCTGGCCGGCTTTGGCAATGGCGGCTTTGGCCGCTTCTAAATCGCTGGGCCACTGCAGCGGTTTTTGCGGGGTCAGCATGGCTTTGGGGTAAAGCGATTGGGCCGGTTCGGCAAAATCGCCAAAAGCATCCTTGAGCCAGGTAGCGGGGTTGATGGCAGCTTTGACCGCCTCCCGCACAGCAGGATCTTTCAACGGTCCAGCAGTGGTTTTGACAAAGGCCATCTCCAGCCCCAGGTCGTTATAAGCCTCGGTTTTGAAGCCGGAGGGCAGTTGACCCAATTGGGCAAAGGGGTAGCCGTGCAGGATCATGTCAATATCGCCGTTTTGCAGTTGCAAAATCTGCTGCCCAATGTCAGGCACAATTTTGATTTCGATGCGGTCAAAGTACGATTTTGGGCCCCAGTATTTATCAAACCGCTCCAGCACGTAACCTTCGCCCCGTTTGAACTCTTTGAGCACATAGGGGCCGGTGCCATCGGCCTTTTCATTGAGGTAAGTGGCCGCCAGGTCACTGCCGGCGTTATCTTTAAGCGCCCCCGGCCCTACCACTTTTGGGCCCCAGGCGCTGGCCAGATTGTCAAGAAAGGAGGGTTGGGGCATGCCCAGGGTGATGACCAGCCTGGCCGGGTCGGGCGTGTCCATTTTTTGCACATTCCAGAAGAAGTACGACAGGGCAAAGGCGGACTTCTCGTCCCGGCGCCGGTCAAAGGCGGCCTTGACCTCAGCCGAGGTCATCGGCTGGCCGTCGTGAAAAGTGACCCCTTGCCGCAGGTGAAAGGTGTAAGTCAAGCCATCGGCGGAGATGTCCCATTTTTCGGCCAGCAACCCTTGCAGCTCGGTGGTACCAGGTTTGTACTCTACCAGGTTTTGGTAAACTGCCAGAATTGCGCCCAGGCCGGCCACCTCAAACCCATTGTCGGGGTCAAAGGTGTTGATATCGGCCAGGTAGGCCGTGCGCAACACCTTTTCGCCGCCGGCGCTTGCCTGGGTGGCGGCGGCTTCAGTGGTAGCGGCCGGGGTGGGCGCGGCGGCTTCGGTGGGTTTCTGGGCCGGGGCTTCGGTGGCCGGCGCGGCCGGCTTTTCGGTGGCGGCCGGGGTGGGCTGACAGGCCGCCAGCCAAACGATAAGCATGAGCGTAATTAAAGCGAGTAAGTTTTTTTGCATAACTGTTGAATGAATCCTCCTTAGAAAATAGCTTACCCCACCGTAGGGCGACATGCGGATGCCGCCCGCAGAGGCATCCCCATGCCTCTGCTACGGTATTTTCATTGTTGGTGTCGTCTCCCAGGAGACTATCCGACTCCTTAAAAATAGCTTCCTCGGAGTGCAAAAGCTGCAGCTTTTGTACTCCGAACTCTGGTCTGTTGAAATTGTCCAGGCAATCGGCGAGCATTCGCCCCACCCTCACACTGCCTTCAACGCATCCCGTAGACCGTCGCCGGCCAGGTTGGCGGTGAGGGCCAACAAAAAGATCACCAGGGCCGGCAGCACCGGCAGCCACCAGAAGGTGGTCAGGCTGTCCAGGGTGCGAGCGGTCATCGCGCCCAATTCCGGGGCCGGGGCCGGGGCGCCGAGTCCCAAAAATGAAAAGAGCGACAGCACCAGGATGATGTTGGCCACGTCGAGCGTAGCGGTGACCAGCACCGCCGGAATCGCGCCGGGGAGCAGGTAGCGGGTATACAGCCGCCAGGTTGAGGCTCCGGCCAGGCGAGCCGCCTCCACGTGCGGCTGGGCGGCAATGGCTTTGATTTCGCCGCGCACAATGCGGGCGTACCAGGGCCACCAAAAAATTGAGATGGCCAGCAAGGTATTGAACAGCCCACGCCCCAGCGCCGCTACCACTGCCAGCGCAATCAGGGTCGAAGGCAGCACTAAAAACAGGTCGGTGAGGCGCTGCAACACCATGTCTACCCAGCCGCCGGACGCGCCGGCCGCCGCCCCAATCACGCTGCCGATGACAGCCCCGGTCACAATCACCGCCAGCCCCGGCAGCCAGGTTAAGCGAATGCCGTAGATGGTGCGCGAGAGCAAATCACGCCCAATTTCATCGGTGCCGAAAGGATGGCTCCACGAGGGCGGCTGAAAGGACGGCCCGACTCGCGCCTGCGGGTCAAAAGGGGCCAGGAACGGAGCCAAAATTGCTACCAGGGTCAGCAGCAGCAGCCCGGCTAAGGCGGCTCGCTCCAGCCAGCCGACCCGATTGAAGCTGCGCCAGGTTGTCTGGGCCTGCAGCGGTTGAGCTTCACTATCTGTTTTGGCCGGCACATCAAGCATGCTCATCCTAACGTCCCCACCAATTGGTCGGGCATCGAGGCCAGCAGGTCGCGGGTGTAAGGCTGCTGCGGGGTGTGAATAATGGCCTCCGCCGGCCCCGCTTCAACCACCAGCCCATCTTTGAGCACCATCACCCGGTCGGCCACAAAACGAGCCGCAGCCAGATCATGGGTGACAAACAACATAGCCATTTTGAGCTGCCGCTGCAAGG
>CAZDMM010000849.1:0-3544 GCA_964505845.1 uncultured Caldilineaceae bacterium | reverse complement strand
TTTTCAGGTCTGCCCAGTTTTTGATTGCCTTACATGCGGCGAGTAACCCGCCGGTTAAAATTCGGATTGATTGGTTAGCATTGGTTTTTGTTCTCGCAACGTATTCCTTTCCCAAAACACGCCACTGGCGTACCCCTGGATGGTTTTATCCATCTCGGCCAACTCCAGCCGCTTTTCGGCCAGGCAGCAGTACAGCTCATCAATTTCAACGCCGACATAGCGCCGGCCCAACTTTTTGGCCGCCACTGAAGTTGTACCCGAACCGAGAAAGGGGTCAAAAACCACCTCGCCGGGATTGGACGAGGCCAGGATGATTTTGGCTAACAGCTTTTCCGGCTTCTGGGTAGGGTGGTCGGTGTTTTCGGGCATAGACCAGAAGGGCACGGTCAGGTCGGTCCACAGGTTGGAGGGGTGGGTCAGGCGGAAGCGGCCGGCCTCGCTCTCCTCCCAATCTTTAGGCTGACCATTTTCGGTATAGGGGGCGATGACCTGCCGCCGCAGTTTGACCGCCTCGACGTTGAAGGTGTAAGTTTTCGACATGGTGCAAAACCAGATGTCTTCGGAACTGTTTTTCCAGTTGGTTTTGGCCCCGCGCCCCTTCTCGCGCTCCCAGGTGATGCGGTTGCGGACGATGAAATATTTTTCCGCCACCCGCTGGATGGCCGCCGACGACTGCCAATCGCCGCAAATATAAATCGAAGCGGTCGGTTTGAGGGTTTTGAGCAGCGGGGCCAGCCACGAGTCGAGCCAGCTTTCGTACTCATCCAACGACATGGCGTTGAAACTGCGCCCGTTGAAAGATTTGCTCAGGTTGTAGGGCGGGTCCACAAAAAGCAGGTCAACAAATTGGGCGGGCAGATAATCCAACACCTCAAACAGGTTTTGGCAGATGGTGTGGTTGATGAGGGCTTCCATCGAGGCCGGAGCTTGCAGCCGTATCAAGCGTGCTCGGCAGCGGGCCGCTTCGGCTTCGGTCAAGGTTAAGGTTTGATTGCGGGGGGCGCGAGGTTTATCGGACATTTTTAGGCCAATAATTCGCGCTCAATTTCTTCAATCAGCAGCGGCAAATTTGGTTCAATAAAACTTAACCTAGGTGCAGGAATACGATGGTGTTTAATATCTGGCTGGATATGTTTATGGTGAGGATGCGTGCTGGCCAATGCCAGATTATCGGGGTGAGGTTGGGAGTCATACCAGTACAATTTCTCTTGACCTTGCCAGGTTTCGTAGCCGTAATTAGTAATTTCCACACGTGGCAAGGCAATCAACTCTTCATACACCCGCAACCGAAGGTTGTTCTGGAAATTAATCTCGCCACGAACAACTGCAATATGGTGACCGCGTCTGATAAGCGTTAGGGATGAAGATTGAACTGATGGATAACGCGCCGGCAACGCATAAATAAATGTTTCGTAAGTTTCAAACGAGTCAAACATCAAGCTGCCTTGGGGCGCACTCGACGATGTATTTGTCGGCTAACCACTTCTTCATCTGTAGTAAGTTGTTCCGTCAACAGTTGGCGATATTGGCTAATGAGTCGTTGTCGGCTTTTGTATAATCCGGCCCATTCCGTTAAATCCATCAGCTTTTCATCATCTTCTGGCTCGTGCCCTTGATTGTACCAATCATAAAAAGCTTCTGATAGCAGCCCATACTTGTGCTCAAACTTAGTCAATTCTCTATTTAAAGTATGAATATCAGCCAACAACTCATTCAACTCTATTCCACTCATTTTTCACCCCTTGTAAATTGCCGCCGGCTTTCGGCTCATCTTCTTTTGATCAAACGAGATGTTCTTAAAATTATAACACACGCTCGATTCTTTTTTCAACTTTCTTCCGGCGGCTTGATGGCCCGGAAATTGTGGTAGAGGAGCAGGTCGTAGCCAATTTTTAAACTCCCGGCCAGAAAGAAAGGCAGACTTAGCAGCGACGCGCCGAACAGCGCCCCGGTAAGCACCGGCGAGAGGGAGACGGCGGCGGTGCGCACGATGGTGGTTACCCCGGCGGCGGCGGAGCGCTCATCCGGTGCAACAACCGCCATGATGTAGGATTGGCGGGTCGGCACATCCATTTGAGAAATGCTAAAGCGGATAAGCAGCACGATGATGGCCAGCGGCAAGTTTGGCATCAGGGGAACCAGGATCAAGAGGAGATTTGAGGGGATGTGAGTCCAGACCATCGTATTGATCAAGCCAAATTTGGCGGCAATGCGGGCGGCGGCCAGGGCAGAAAATCCGGCCAGCAGATTGGCCCCAAAGAAGATACTTCCCAAGGCGCCCGGCGCCACCCCAAAGCGCACGTGGAACCAATAGGCCATGAAACTCTGCACAATCAAGCCGCCCGCAAAAGCATCCAGGGCAAACAGCGAGGCCAGTCTAAAAACGACGCGGCGGGAGCGGTGCAGGCCGGTGCGCGGCCGCTCTGGCGGGAAGGCGCGTGAGGCGAGGGCATGCGAGCGGGTGAGTGCAGATTCTACCTCGGCCGCCGGGGAGAGGCGGGTGAATAGCAGCCCCAGCCCCAGCCCCAGCAACCCATAGCCTATGACGATAACCCGGTAGCTCTCCAGCGGCGTGCGGCCCCACTGTTGCAGCGTTTGCGCCAACATCCCGCCGGCTAAAGCCCCCAGCGCCGTTGCAAAAGAACCGGCCAGGTTATACCAGGCAAAAACCTGGGTGCGATGTTTGTCCGGGGCGGTTTGGGGCAGGATGGCCTGCTCGATGGATAGAAACGGCCCTACCTCGGCGCCGCTGGGGCTGATGGTGCCAACAATAGCCGCCAGGGTTAACAACAGTAGATGGCCGGTTAGCGCAAAAACACCCCCCGCCAGCACCATCAACCCGGCCCCCAGGAGCAGCATGCGCCGCCGACCGGTGCGGTCGGCCAGGCTGGCAATCCAGAGCGAAATGACGGCGTCGCCGACGAGAGTCCAGGTGAGCAGCCAGCCGATTTGCTGCTCGCTTAAGCCAATTTGGGCCAGATAGAGCACCAGCACCACCGAGAGAAAACCATAGGCAAAGAGCCGCACCATGCGGGTTCCAAATAACAAACGACCATCCCTATTGAGCGTGTGCAGAGCTTGAAATTCCGATAATTGGGTGATCATTGGTTTAGCCACAGTAATCTAAAGCGGTTAGGGCCAGGATGTGGGCTAAATTGACCAACGATTCCAGGTCAACCCACTCCTCAACGGCATGCGCTCCGGCCCCAACAGGGCCTATCACCACCGTTTCTACCCCGGCGGCGGCTAACAGGGCCGAATCCATCCAGGGGGTCTGGCCGATTTGCGGTGGATGCTGTCCCACCACCTGGGCTGCGGCCCGGTCCACCGCTTGAACGATGGCGGCTGTGGGCGCAACTTCAAAAGGCTCCCGGCTAAAAAAGGGCTTGGCGGTGGCCCGGAAGGTGGGATCAGCCCTGGCCAGCATGTCAATAATAGTTTGAACTTCAGCCACCACCTGGGTTTCAGTTTCGCCGGGGATGGTGCGCCGCTCAATCTGGAGTTTGCAACTGGCGGCATAGGCGCTCAACTCTGTACCGCCGTG
>CAZDMM010000848.1:0-3547 GCA_964505845.1 uncultured Caldilineaceae bacterium | reverse complement strand
TCGGCTGAGAGTATAGAGTTGTTCTGGCTACAATGCAATACGCTATTCCCAAATTCAGGAAGTAATTATTGGACGGTTACTAAGCAAACCGAAGGCTACGGGGAGCGTTTTCGGCTGCTGGGCCGGGATCGCCGGGTAGTAGCCCTGGTGATTGCCACCACCCTGGCCGTAGGCGTTGAGATTGGCGCCATCAGCCTGCTCTCTACCTTTTTGGCCGAACTGCGCGGCTTTACCCCGGTCAGCGCCAACCTGGGCTTAATTATTTTTTTGGTGGGGATTGCCGCCGGCCGGCTGCTGGTTGGCTTCTTAACCCACAAAAGGCATCTCATGCGGAATTTGTTGGCGCTGTTGGGACTATCGCTGTTCTTTTCCGGCGGGTTGTATTTTTTGCCTTTGGGCAGATTGATTTACCCGGTCATCTTCATCAATGGCCTGGCCCTTTCGGCCATTTTGCCGCTGATTATCACCCTGGCCGGGGTTATGTACCAGGATATGGCCGGCACGGCCCTGGGCCTCATCAAAAGCGCCATCCCCCTGGGCGGCATCCTGCTGCCCTTTTTGATCTCGCTGCTGGCTCAGGCTGCCACCTTCCAGATAGCGTTGATTCTGTTTCCGCTGGCCTTTTTGCTGTCATTCCTGGTGCTGTTTTTTGAGATGCGCTCTCATCAGGTCGTTCCGGTTCAAGAGATCTGGCCGGTAAAGTAAGGCGGCGACGGCGCATATTTTGTGCCCCGCCTGTCCTGCCGCTATAATCATTTGGCTGATCTAACCCTAACCCTGCGAGATGTATTATGCCTCAAACCATCCTCGGTTTAGATGTTGGCACTACCGCCACCAAAGCTGTTTTGTTTGACCTGTCCGGCCAGGAGTTAGCCATTGCCGAACAGCCTTATCCTTTGCACACGCCCCAACCGGGCTGGGTAGAACAAGACCCGGAAGAGGTTTGGCAGGCGCTGGTGCAGGCGGTGCGCACCATTGTGACGCAGGTGGGGCCAAACGCCGACATCACGTCGCTGGCCCTGTCGGCCCAGGCCGGCTCGCTGGTCTCGGTAAAGGCCGATGGCAAGCCGGTTTATCCCATCATCACCTGGATGGACAGCCGCGCCGCCGAAATTGTAACGCAGTGGCGGGCCGAGGGGGTCGAGCCGATGGTGCGCGGCATCAGCGGCTGGTCGCTCCAGGTGGGGCTGCCGCTCTCTTGCATCACCTGGCTGCACCGGCACAACCCCGGCGTGTTTGCCGCCGCCGAGCGCTTTTTGGGCATCAATGATTTTCTGGTTCACCGGCTGACCGGCCAGTTTGTCACCGATTACTCCTGCGGTACCGAAATGCTTTTGGCCGATGTGACCACCGGCCGGTGGAGCCAAACCTTGTGCGACCTGGCCGGCATTACCTTTGACCATCTGCCGGCCCTGCGCCCGGCCGGAGTGGTTATCGGCCCGATTACCCCGGAGGTGAGCCGCTTGACCGGCCTGCCGCCCTCCACCCTGGTAGTCAACGGCGGCCACGACCACTGCTGCGAAGCCCTGGCTATGGGCGTTACCTCCGGCGGCCGCCTGTTGCTCACCTGCGGCACAGCCTGGGTCATCACCGGCGTGGTAGACCGGCCCGACATCGCCGCCCTGCCGCCCATGATGGACCTCAACTTTCACGTTGCGCCTCACCGTTGGGCGCCCTCGCAGTTTTTGGGCGGTTTTGGCGCTACTATCGAATGGTATCTGCGCCAGTGCTGGCCCACCGGCCAGGGGTTGAGCCGGGCCGAGTTGTACCGCGTCTTCAACCAGGCGGTAGAGCAAAGCAGGCCGGGCTGTACTGGCCTGCTCTTTTTACCCCTGTCGGCCCCGCTGGGCGGCTTTGTGGGCCTGCGCCTGGACCACGCCCGCGCCGATATGGGCCGGGCTATCCTGGAAGGCACGGCTTATGAACTGCGCGGGGCGCTGGAAGGAATGCGTCGGGCCAACTTGCCGGTGGAACAGTTGTGGATGGCCGGCGGGGTCACCCGCAGCCCCGTCTGGACGCGCATCCTGGCCGATGTGACCGGTGTGCCCCTCACCCTGACCGAGTACGCCCACTGGTCGGCCCTGGGCGCAGCCATCCTGGCCGGTTGGGGTGCGGGCCTGTTTGAGTCGGTCGAAGCCGGGCAGCTCCGGCTGCAAAAGCCGGTCAAGCCCCTGCCGCCGGAGGATACCCACCGGGCGGTGTATGACGAGCGATTTGCCGGCTACCAGCACATCAAACAAACCCTGGCCCCCCTGGCCTCATCAGGGTGAGGGTTTAGCTCTAAAAACAATCTCCCCATTCTTGATAACCAGGCTGACTCGGTTCAGCGCCTCTAGCTCTGAGGCCGGATTGCCGGCCACAACGATCAGATCGGCCAGCTTGCCCGGTTCCAGGCTGCCCAATTCGTCGCCCTGGCCGCATACCTGGGCCGCCCGTCGGGTGCTCGCTTCGATCACTTCTGGCGGGGTCAAACCGGCAGCTTGCAGCAGTTTCATCTCCGCCAGCGGCATACCAGGCTGCACGCCCAGGTTGCCGTAATCATTGCCCACAGCCACCTGTCCCCCTGACTCCCAAAAGCGACGAACAACCGCGCTAAAAAAATCAGCCGCCGCCCCACGTTCGGCCGGCGTGAGACCCGGTATAGCCCCGATAACATTGAGGGTAACATCTAGGGTGGGAACCAGGATAACCCTTTGAGCCGCCATGCGGGCCAGTTGCGCCTCAAATTGCGGCCAGGCGGCCAGGCGTAATTTGTTTTGCTCAAACATTGGGGTCAGGTCGGTTTCCAGGCAGAATGGGCTGGGCGTATGCTCAACCACATCCACCCCGGCCTCCAAAGCTATATCCAGCATAGCAGCTTGCCGGATATGCGCCCGCACCGGCGCGCCTCGAGCGTGCGCCGCCGCCACTACAGCCTGAACCTGCTCCAGGCTCAAGACCGGCCAGGGATGTTGGGGGTGTCCCGGCTCCAGCGCAATTTTTATCATATCTGCGCCACGCTTGAGCAAATCGGCGACCGCAGCTTTGGCCTCAGCCGGTGTAGCTGCCTGATAATCCCAGGCAAAGCCATAAATTGTGCTGGGATAACCACCCGTTACGGTAATGATTGGGCCGGCCTTAAAGCCGCGTCCGGCTGCCTGCTTTTGGCCGGTATATTCCTGTTCAAAACTCGTCAGGTGATTGAGGGTAGAACCCAAATCACACACCGCCGTAACCCCGCTGATTAAGAAGCGACGGCGGGTGGCAGCATCAAAAGTATTGTGAACGTGGACATTGATAATTCCCGGCATAATCGTCTGGCCGGCCACGTCAATGACGGCGGCCTGGGGGGGAATGTTTACCTGGCTGGCTTGACCGACCAGCCAAATGCGCTGGCCCCGGATAACCACTACCCCGCCGGGGATGGGGTCAGCATTGGCGCCAGTGAGAACTGTGCCGTTGATTAAAACCAGAGTCTCAACCGGAACTATTTTTTTTCGGCGCTATACCTTTGAGCCGCCATCAGTTCGGGATTAGCCGCATAGAAGGCCGACCCGCTCGGCGGTTT
>CAZDMM010000847.1:0-3549 GCA_964505845.1 uncultured Caldilineaceae bacterium | reverse complement strand
GTACCCTGGGCGCGATGAGTCTGCGCACCCTTGTCTGGGGGGTGATTGCCGCTGTTGCCTCCCGGCAGCTAAATCCAAAACGCCCCAAGGGCACGATGTCGTAAATGATAAATAACGCGCCCCGGCCGGTTCCACAATTTGGCCTGGTAGAGCCGGTAACCAAAACTCCCCTGGTTGAGGGTCAATCAGGGGAGCTTGGCAAGCGACCTGCAAACACTGGGGTAGATTATGCTTCGACTATCTGGCCATCAACATACCAGGTGATCGGAGCAACTTCATCCCAATCAACAAATTGCCACCAGATGCAGCTATTGGGGGTGGCGTGGACTTTATGGTATGGCTGTATAAGATGGAGCAGGTTATAAAGCAATGTAGGCATGGCATATCACCTCCTGGGATATTAACCTTCTTTAATCAGAGCAAAGGATTTCGTTAGGGGGCAGCGTTTTTAGCAAGATTATCTCATCGTCAAGGTGGCCGGCCGGGTTGTTGGTTTCCAGCCAGAGCTTGCTACTGAACTGTCCCGGACCCTGGTAGCGATTTACAATCTGGCCGGGATGCAGTTCAATTTCAACGTCGGCGCTGGCGCCGACTGCCACCAGTTCTTTGAGCAGCAGCGGCAAAGCCTCACCCAGGGCAGAGGGATGCCGGTCGGTGGAATTAAGTTGATTTTGCAGGTCGTGCAGGGTAGCCTCATTGGCCTTAATAGCGACGGTAAATTCTAAAGTAGTTTGAATCATTCTTTCTCCAACATGGTTGCATATAGGGTCGTAATTAACTGTTCTGGTGGATCAATTTTGCTGACAAAAGCATCGGCCCCGGCGGTTAAGGCGGCCCGGCGCGCTTCGGGACGTCCGCTTAAGGCAATGACCACCAGGCCAGGACAGGTCTTGCGCAAGGTAGGGAGCGAATCAATGGCCGACAGCCCCGGCAGCTCCCAATCTAACAAGACCAAATCGGGGTGAGTTAGCTTCATCTGCGCCAGCAGGTCGGCGGCTTCTGCGGCCTCACCTACCACGCTCAGTTCCAACTCTTCTTTGAGCAACATTCGCAGGGCTGAACGTACCCGTGTTTGGTCGTCGGCTAACAACACCCGCATACTTTATCCTCGGCGGCAACCCTATCACTTTTGCCTGTCATATTCAGTATAAAACAAAAACTCCCCAGATGCACCGGGCATGCGGGGAGTCTCTTACCTCTCCAGGTGGTTAAGGTAGACCTGGTCAGTTGACCAGGTGGTGCTGCACGGCCAGGGCCACGGCCTCGGCCCGGTTGGCGACGCCCAGCTTGGAGAGGATGCTGCTGACATGAAATTTTACGGTAGAGCGGCTGATAATAAGCCGGCCTGCAATTTCGCCATTGTTTAAGCCCTTCACCAACAGCGCCAGCACTTGCCGCTCGCGCTCGCTCAGATCAAAGCCCGGTTTGGGGGGCTGGACGGCGGCGTGGATCAACGCCTGGGTTGCTTCGGGGGCCAGGGTGGGCCGCCCAACGTGGGCCGCACGAATGGCCTGGGCCAGCTCGTCGGCCTGGACATCTTTGAGCAGGTAGCCAATGGCGCCGGCTTGCAAGGCCCGCTGCACCAGCTCGCCCTCTTTGAAGCTGGTCAAAATTACCACCTGAGTTTGGGGACAGCTTTGCCGAATAAGCTGCGTGGCAGTGGCTCCATCCATGCCGGGCATAACCAGATCCATCAAGATGACATCGGGTTGATATTGGCGGCAGAGTTGCACGGCTTCTGCGCCATCTCTGGCTTCTCCGGCCAGCTCCAGATCATCAAAGGCCAGCAAAAAAGCGGCCAACCCGCTGCGCACCACCGCATGGTCATCTACAATCATCACCCGAATCGGCCGGTCAATCATCTTGGCTCCTTGTCAATAACCCTCATCCCCCGCCGCTGGCGTTAGCGGCCGGGTCAACCCAAAGCACCTCAATCTGAGTCCCGCAGCCCGGCTGGCTGGTGAGCCTGAGGTGGGCATTGATGGCGGCGGCCCTTTCATGCATAATCCCCAGGCCCAGATGCTCGGCCGAAACGTCAGCAGGGTTAAAGCCGCAGCCGTCATCACTGATGATTAAGGCGGCCTGTTCCGGCAAAAGGCGCAAGTTTATCTCGGCCCGGCCGGAATTGGCATGTTTGGCGATGTTGTTAAGGGCTTCCTGGGTAATCCGATACAGGGCTAGCTGCACCTCCGGCGGCAGAGCACGATCTCCCTCTACGGTCAAAGTAATGGGGATACGGATGCGACCAACGGCTGCCTCGGTTAAATGCTTGAGCAGTTCCCCTAACCTGGCTTCGGTAAAGGTGGCCGGGCGCAGCTCAAACAACAGGGTGCGCATTTCGGCCAGGGCGCCGCGCGTGAGTTGGCGCAGTTCTGCCAGACGTCGCCGCCCTTCGGCTTGGTTGCGCTCCCACAGGCGGGGCAAGACTTCAGCAATGAGGCTGGCCGAAAAAAGGGTTTGGCTGACGGCGTCATGCAGTTCGCGGGCCAGGCGGTTGCGCTCGGCCATGACCGCCGCCTGCTCCGCCTGGGCGCGCAGCCCGGTGTTCTCAATAGCCAGGGCCACCTGGGCGCTAAATGTAAGCGCCAGGTTAATCTCTTCCTCCGAGAATGGGTGCGGCTCACGATAGAACAGGGCAATACCCCCAAAAATATCCCCTTTGACCAGCAGCGGCACGGCCAGCCAGGCTTGATAAAAGGCGGAAAGGTGGGCCAGGTGGGCCTGTTCGGCGGGGGTTAAAACCAGGTTAGTTTGGTTAGAAAAAATAGCGGCGGCATTGGCTATGGGGACGGGCTGGCGGGTCAACACGGCTTTGCCAATAGCCCCGTGCCCAAGTTGGAACCTGGCCGAGCGGGTAAAATCGGCCGGCAAGCCCTGGGCAGCCTGGATGGTCAGCGTTTCCTCTTGGGCTTGCCAGCGAAAGATGGCCATGGCCTGGCAGCCCAACAGGCGGTTGCTGGCCTGGCTGACAATATAATCCAGCATTTCGGCCAGCGAGTAGTTTGAATTCAGGATGGCCACAACATCGCGCAGGCTCTCGGCCACCTGGCGGCGGCGCTCGGCCTCAACCCGGCGTTCCTGCTCTTGGTGATAAAGCCGGGCGTTTTCCAGCCCAATCACCGCCCCCGAAGCCAGCATACTCAAAATGCGCTGGCTATCTGGCCCCAGGGTTTGGGGGTTCTGGTCGGCCACGGCCATCACCCCGATGGGCCGGTCGCCGGCGATGAGTGGTACTGCCAGGTAGCTGCGCAGGCCAAAGCGATCTGCCGCCTCCCGGTAAACCCGCGAGTCGGCCTGTACGTCGGCAATCATGATCAGTTGTTGGGCCTGGATGGACAACCCGGCCACCGACTCGGCCACCGGGATGCGGTAGCCGACTAGCTCCTCAGCCCGCCCCTGGCCTGCCACGGCGGCAATGCGTAACTCCTCGTCTTCCAACACGTACAGCAGGCTCAACTGGGCCGAGGTCAGACGCTGGGCCTCGGCCGCAATTAATTGTAATACCTCGCTCAATTCCAGGCGGCTGGTAATGGCCTGCTGGATGGCCAG
>CAZDMM010000846.1:0-3550 GCA_964505845.1 uncultured Caldilineaceae bacterium | reverse complement strand
GCAAGGGGCCATTCTGTTGGTCGCCTCGTCTTACGTTCTGGTCAATTTAGCCGTAGATGTAACTTACGCTTATCTCGACCCGCGCATCCACTATGAGTAGTGAAGTCAGCCGCAGTTCTCAAGCCCGGCCGCTGGATATCGCCGGCCCCGCCTTATCCCAGGGCGCTTCTATGTATGGGCGCAGCCCCGCCGTAGAAGCGCTGCTACGCTTGCGCCGGGATCACCTGGCTATGGCCGCCGCCGCATTTTTATTACTGGCTGCGGTGCTCAGCCTGCTGGCGCCGGTGTTAGCCCCCCACGATCCTCTGGAGACCAATCTGAGCCAGCGTTTAGCGCCCATCGGGTCGCCCGGTTATCTTTTAGGGGCGGATGATTTGGGGCGCGACATCCTCAGCCGGCTGATTTGGGGTGGGCGCATCACCTTGTTGATTGGCTTTGGGGCGGTCATGGTAGCCATGGTGGCCGGGGTGCTGGTGGGACTCATCGCCGGTTACTTTGGCGGCTGGCTCGACGCCCTCATTATGAGAGCCATAGATATTTTGCTGGCCTTCCCCTACATCCTCCTGGCCATTACCATTGTGGCTTCCCTGGGGCCGGGGCTGCGCAACTCAATGCTGGCCGTCAGTATCGTAGGGATTCCCTATTACGCCCGCATTATCCGGGGCAGCGTCCTGGCTCTGCGAGAGCAAGAATTTGTGCATGCCGCCCGGCTGCTGGGCGCTCCGATTACGCGCATCATCTGGCAGCACGTGCTGCCCAATACCCTGGCCCCGCTCATCGTGGCTGCCACCCTGGATGTCGGTTTTATGATAACCGCCGCCGCCGGCCTGAGCTTTTTGGGCCTGGGGGCGCAGCCCCCTACCGCCGAGTGGGGGGTGATGTTGAGTCAAGGCCGCCAATTCATTCGCAACGCCCCTCACGTCTCTATTTTGCCCGGCGCAGCCATTTTCCTGGTGCTATTGGCGCTCAACTTCCTGGGCGATGGGCTGCGCGACGCGTTGGATCCGCGTTTACGAAAGTAAGGGGACAACCCCATGACAACGATTCGCTCCTTCATCGCCATTGAGCTTTCCGACGAGGCGCGGGCGGCGGTTACCAGGCTGCAAAGCCGGCTCAAAACGCTTGTACCCGCTCAAACCGTCCGCTGGACCGCGCCGGAGAATATTCATCTGACTCTGCATTTTTTGGGCAATATCGAGGCCGGCCAGGTTGAGGCTGTCAAGCAAGTACTGCAAGTAAGCGGGTCAGCTTTACCCGCTTTTAACCTCAGTCTGTATGGCTTGGGCTGCTTCCCTAACACCCACCGGCCGCGCATCGTCTGGACGGGGGTTTTGGGACAAACGGAAGCATTGGTCAAACTCTATCACGATTTAGGGAAGAGGTTATCGGTCATTGGTTATTCCCCCGAAGCCCGGCCTTATGCGCCCCATCTGACCATCGGGCGGGTCAGGGATGGCTTGCCGGCCCACCAGCTTACCCGGTTGGGTCAAATTCTGGAGCGAGAGGCGGACCAGGTGCGCGATTTGGCAGAATTACACGTGGTCGAAATTGCCCTGATGCGCAGTGATTTAAAGCCGGACGGCCCCATTTATACGGCGTTGGCCCAGGCCCAACTACTCCAATAAAATAACTACTTCGACAACATTACATTTTAAATAATGGCTCACGGATTAACACAGATTTACACGGATAAGGCTTACTGAATCTCCAACAGATCCTCGCCCTCTTGAACCCGTGACTCCTCGCCTCGCCGCATCCCATCCCTGCCGGGTGTTCCGGCTCTGTCCGCCTTCGGCGTGGGGATCGCCTCCTCAGCAGCGGCAAATTCCAGGCCGGTGCGCGCCCAGGCATTGGCAATGACAGTGACGGTTTGGCACAATAACGCACCCCACAGTAAAGCCCAGGCGGCTATCGTGCCCAGGCCAACCAGTTGGGCTTGCAGTTGGCCCGGCCAGTCGGCGGCCAGGCCGGGGGCAACCAGCAGCCCGGAGACGCCCTGCCCGGCCACGCCCAAAAAGTCGCTTACCCCCAGGCCGTTCCAGCCCTGGCCGGCTCGCCCGTCGGCAAAAAAGGGGATGAGCAGCAGGCCAAAAATCGCGCTCGCCCCGTAGGTAGCCAAAATTCCAAATTCATCGGCCAGGTGCAGCCCTTGATTAAAAAGATAAATCAGCGGCGGCAAACATAAACCCATGAGCAGCCCGGCCAGCAGCATAACCCAGGGAGGGATAAAGGGGGCGCCGGCCAGCGCCACCACCAAACCGGCCACCAACCCGCGAGCGGTCATCAGCGGGTTGAACTGGCGGGTGGTGAACCAGCTATAGCCCGCCGCCGTCAGCGCCGCCCCCAGCGCCGCCATAAGGCCGCCGACCCCGGCCTGAGCCGGGCTAAAATTGACCGCTGTGGGGTTGTGCAGGCCGGCCGTTAACCCCAACCAACCCAACAGTAGCAAACCGGCCCCCAGCAGACTCAAAATCGGGAGGTAGGCGGAAGGCATCGGGATGACCGGCAGCGCGGCTTCGTCTGAGGCTTCGGCCGCCTCATACACCGTTAAACGATTCTCCAGGCCGGTGGCAATGGTCAGCTCTGCCACAGCGGCGGGTGAAGCAGACCAGGCCGCCGCTCGAAAGATCAGCAGGGCCGCCACGGCCACCATCGCCCCGGTCAAAAAAATAACGCTGGCTCCCCCAAAATCTACCATGCCGTGGCCCAGGCCCAGGCTCACGCCCAAATTGGCCAGCCAGCCGCCGCCCCACAGCCAGTTGCCCGGCAGCGAGTAGGTCAGCAGGCCGGTACACAGGCCCAGGCCCAGGGAGGCCGGGCCTCGCAGCCGCCAGGGCACTGCCCCCACCGGAACCATCGCCGCCGCGCCGACCAGGGCCAGATGATTCAAAAAAAGCAAAAACGCGCCGGGCGTGGCCGCTTCGCCCGACAGGGCATAACCGCGTAGGGCCACCACTCCCCACAGCCGGGCCACCTGCACATCCACCGACTGGTCTAGCGGATACCATTCCCAATACAAATCACGCAGTTCCGGGTTGGGACTAACCTGGGCAATGCCGCCAAAGTGAAAGGCAAAGCCGGCCCCAAAATAGGCCAGTGCAGCCACGCCCCAGACTACCAGCAAATTAACGGCCGTCCCCGGCGCCTGGTCTTCTGGCATGGCGCTGGCAATCAGCAAAATCATGCCAAAAGGCAACAACAAGGTAAGGGCGGTTGGTAGTAAATGAGCAACTTCCACAAAATCACCTCTTGGAAAATGGGAAGGATAGAAAATTGGAGGGTGGAGGATTGACAATCGCTGATAAAACTGGATACCCAAAAACCAGTTCAATCATACCAGAAGGGTTATTTTCTTCAAAAAAGCGTTGTTTGACTTTGGCGAGACAGCCGAATTGTGATAACATTAAAAGTTGCAAGTAAACAAAGTATTACCCGATAGACTTTTGGAGGCAAAACTGGAAGCAAACGAATTAGCTCATGCGGCGGTTGAATTGGCTGCCGGTAAAAAGGCAGCCAATGTGGTGATGTTAGATGTGCGGGATCTGACCCT
>CAZDMM010000845.1:0-3571 GCA_964505845.1 uncultured Caldilineaceae bacterium | reverse complement strand
AGAGGATGTCGCCCTCGACGGCGTAGGGCTGGCGTACATTGGCCCGCACAATTTCCAGCAGGTCTTCGTTGACCTGTCCGGCCCGCGCCAGGTACATCATCGGGATGAACAACCCTTCCTCATAAACTGAGCGGCCATCCGGCCCCTGTCCCCGCCCGCCGATGTCCACCTGATGGCAGGTGCAGGCAAACAGGGCCACCGCCCGCCCCCGGTAAAAAGCGGGCGAGACCACCGTCACATCGTGCAGGTGGCCGGAAGCCACCCAGGGGTCGTTGGTGATAAAGTGGTCGCCCTCACGCATCGTGGCGACCGGGAATTTAGCCACAAAATGCTTGACCGCCTCGGCCATCGAGTTGACGTGGCCGGGCGTGCCGGTTACGGCCTGGGCCACCATGCGGCCCTGGGTATCAAACACCCCGGCGGAGAGATCGCCCGCCTCACTGACGACCTCGCTAAAGGCGGTCCGCATCAGCGATTTGGCCTGCTCCTCCACCACGCCGATGAGGCGCGTCCACATCACTTGCAGGCGGATGTCGGTTAAATCAGTCTTGTTTGGGTTCACTTATCCTCCCAACGATCGAGCGAATTGGGGTCCACAGATGGACACAGATTTTCGCAGATTTTCTTATTTCTAAATTCTTATTTTTATCTGTGTTCATCTGTGCTTATCTGTGGACTCCTTTTCCAGCACAATATACCCCAACCCATTGACCCGCGCCGACCAGCCGGGGGGGACGATGGTGGTGGTCTCGGCTTCCACAATGAGGGCCGGGCCGGTCAAAATTGCGCCGGGTGGCAAGTTGTGGCGGTGATAGAGGCTGGCTTCCACCGGCTCACCCCGCTCAAAGTCAAACAAAAGCTTGGTTTCGGCGGGCCATACGTCGGTGACCGGCTCCACCTCCGGCCCCGGCTCGACCGGCTGGGGCAAGGTGCTGACCGCCACGGACCAGCTCAAAACCTCGATTTCCAACTTGGGGATGGTGCGGCCAAACTGTTCGTGATAGGCCGCATCATAGGCCGCCCGCAGCTTGTCGGCGTCGCCGGGTTGCAGCGGCTCAACCGGCAGCGGCGTGGCGATTTCGTGGCGCTGGCCCACATAACGCATGTAAGCCCACCGCTCAACCTGCAAGGGCTGGCCGGGCGCGCCGCGTTCCACCAAAATACGGGCCTCGGCGGTCATCTCTTGAAGCATGGCGTTGAGCAGGGGCAGATCGAGACGGCCCAGCCGTTGGTAGCGGCTGCGCACAATCTCATAGGCCACCGGGGCGCGCAAAAAGCCGATGGCCGAGCCGACCCCGGCCCCGGTCGGCACGATAATCTGGCCGATGCCCAGCTTTTGGGCCAGCCAGGCCGCGTGCAGCGGGGCGGAGCCGCCAAAAGCAATCAGGGTGCGTCCCTCCAAACTCAGCCCGTGCTCCACGGCGTGCTCGCGGGCGGCGCTGGCCATATTCTCGTCCACCACCTCGACGATGCCCTGAGCCGCAAGGAGTGAAGGCAGGTTCAGCGGCTGGGCCACATCCCGGTTGATGGCTGCTGCGGCGGCAGGCGGGTCAAGCGGCAGCGTGCCGCCGGCAAAGGCGGCCGGGTCAATCCGGCCCAGCAGCAGGTTGGCGTCGGTGATGGTGGCGCGAGTCCCACCCCGGCCATAGCTGGCCGGCCCCGGCTCCGAACCGGCGCTGTCCGGCCCCACCGTGATCAGCCCCAGCGGGTTCACCTGGCACAGCGAGCCGCCGCCGGCCCCAATCTCCACCATCTCGATGACCGGGATGCGCACCGGCAGGCCGCTGCCCCGCTTAAAGCGGTACATGCGGGCCACTTCAAAGTCGCGGGCCGTGGCCGGCTTGCCCCCATCGAGCAGGCACAGCTTGGCGGTGGTGCCGCCCATATCATAAGAGACCACGCTGTTAAGGCCACACTGCCGGGCCACCGTGCTGGCTAAAATCGCACCGCCGGCCGGGCCGGACTCGATCAGCCGCACCGGAAAGCGGCCGGCCGTCTCCAAATCGGTGATGCCACCGTTGGAAAGGAAGGCAAAGACCGGGCAGGTGAAGCCGCTCTGGCGCAAGCGCAGGTGCAGGTTTTGCAAGTAACGGGCTACCTTCGGCTGAATGTAGGCATTGGCGCAGGTGGTCGAGAAGCGGTCATACTCCCGGATTTCGGGCGAAACTTCGCAGGAGAGGCTGATGGAAAGTTGCGGCAGTTCGGCCAATAAAATTTCTCGGACGCGCTGCTCGTGGCCGGGGTTGGCAAAGGAGTGGAGAAAGGCCACCGCTACGCTCTCGATTTCTTGTTCGCGTAGCAAGGGGATTATCGCGCGGACGGCGGTTTCATCCAGCGGCAGCAACACCTGACCCTGGGCGCTGACTCGCTCCGGCACGGTCAGCCGGAGCCGCCGGGGAACGAGCGGCTCCGGCTTTTCCAGGTAGAGGTCGTACTGCTCAAAGCGATTTTCCAGGCCGATGTGCAAAACATCCCGAAAACCCTGGGTGGTGATGAGGGCAGTGCGCGCCCCTTTGCGTTCGATCAGGGCGTTGGTGGCCAGGGTGGTGCCATGAATAATGGCCGACAGGTCGGCGGGGGCCAGGCCGGCCTGGGCCAACGCCTGAGTGATGGCGGTCAGCACGCCTTCTTCCGGGGCGCGATGGGTGGTCAATACTTTGGCGGTGATTCGCGGCCCTGGCCCTTCCAGAGCCACGTCGGTGAAGGTGCCGCCAATGTCCACGCCGAGGCGGTAGGGGAGTAAATCAGGGTTCTGGTTCTGTGTCATCGTATATTGCTGGAGCCGCTTTCTTTTCAGAATTTTTACAGATTGACTGCACCCTGGGCAGGGCGTCGCCCTGGGTAATAACAGCCAACACATCTCCGGCCTGCAGTACCGTATCGCCGCGGGGGATCAGCAACTGCCGGCCCCGCCGTACCGAAGTGATCACGCAGTCGCGCGGCCAGGGAACCCCGCTGATGGGCTGCCCCAGGCAGGCGGCCCCGGCCTCAATCGTCACTTCTTCCACGCTCAGGCCGCTCACCAGCCCCAGGCGAACTTGTTGAGCTTGATGCCGGAGGGCGGCGCGGCGGGTGAGGGCCACATCATAGGCCCGGATCATATCGGTGCGGCGCAAAATACCCAGAAGACGGCGGGGGTTGTCGCGGGCCACTACCGGCAGCCGGCCGACATCGCGGACGCTCATCCGGCGCAAAGCGGCGCCCAGGGTTTCATCGGGATAGGCCACCAAAAGTTCGCGGGTGCAAATTTGGCCTACCGTTAAGGGCTGCCCTTCATCCGCTTGAACTCGCTCAATATCTTGCAGCGCCACAATGCCGACCAGGTCGCCCTGCTTATTGGCGACCGGCAAACCGTGACTGTGCAGCTTTAACAGTGTATCGGCGGCGGTTTGGAGGGTGTCGTTTTCTTGCAGGCTAACAACATTGGGCTGCATAACCTCGCTCACCCGGAGCGCGTCCAAAACCTCTATATCGCGCCCCCGTTCAATGCGCACACCTCTGCGGGCCAATCCCAGGGTATAAACCGAGTCGCGCTGCAGCCGCTGTGAAAACAACAGGCTGACCACCACCG
>CAZDMM010000844.1:0-3578 GCA_964505845.1 uncultured Caldilineaceae bacterium | reverse complement strand
CTCCCCTCTCCCAATGGGAGAGGGGTTGGGGGTGAGGGCTATTTTCGAAGGAGTCCCATGAAATTCTTCCAAAAGAAGCCGGCCAAAAAGCTGACCCGTCTCTTTTTTGCCACCGATTTGCACGGCTCGCAGCGCACTTTTCGCAAATTTGTCAACGCCGGCAAATTTTACGAGGCCAACGTCATCATTATGGGCGGCGACATCCTGGGCAAAATCGCCGTGCCGGTCATCCACGAGGGCAGCGGTCATTACCGGGCCACCCTGCAAGGCCGCACCGAGCGGGTCGAGACCGAGGCCGAGCTGAAAAACCTGCTGGACAAAATCGGTCTGCTCGGCTTTTACAGCCAGGTGATGGAGCCGGACGAATTCCAGGCTATCCAGTCCGACCCGGCGGCGGTGGACGCCCTGTTTCACCAATTGGCCCGCGAGCGGCTGGAAGAGTGGGTTGACCTGGCCGAAAGCCGCCTGGCCGGAACGGGCATCAAATGTTTTGTCACCGGCGGCAACGACGACGACCCCGATGTGCTGGCAGTGTTGCAGCGGGCCGACGCCCACTCCATTTTTGGCTGCGAGGGGCAGGTGGTGCAGGTGGACGACGACCACACCATGATCAGCCTGGGCTTCAGCGGGCCGACGCCCTGGCGCACCCCCCGCGAAGTGCCGGATGAAGAGCTAGGGGTGATGATCGAGCAGATGGTGGGCCAGGTGGCCGATATGAGCCGCTGTATTTTCAACTTCCACGACCCGCCGGTTGACTCCAGCCTTGATACCTGCCCCATGCTGGATTGGAACACCGACCCGCCCAGCCAGATTGTGCGCGGCGGACAGGTGGTGTTGTTTGGGGCCGGCAGCGCCTCGGTGCGGCAGGCCATCGAGACGCACCAGCCGTTGTTGGGTCTGCACGGCCACATCCACGAGTCGCCGGGGGTGATCAAAATTGGCCGCACCACCTGCCTCAACCCCGGCAGCGAGTACGGTGAGGGCATTTTGCGCGGCTGCCTGGTGACGTTGAGCCAGGGCAAGGTGGAAGGCTACCAGATGACAACCGGGTGAGAAGAGCGAATGGCGAATGGCAAGGTGGAAGGGTATCAGATGACGACGAGGTGAGGTAGGGAGGCGAGGAGAAGTGAGGCGAAGAGACGAAGAACATCGTGTCACCGCCTCGTCGCGCCCTCGCCTCAGCGAAAGGAGGGCCAGGACCAGAAAAATTGTCAAAGGGTAAAAGTCAACAGGCAATTGTCAATTATTGAGGAGTAGTCGTGAGCCAGGCTTACCTTCAGGGGCAAAAGGAATGGTACTGACGACCGGCCACTGACTACTGATTACTGCTTTGATAAGGAGGGATCAAAGATGACCGTTGCAACAGCAAAACCTGAAGTCTTCACCCGTAAAGCTTCCGGCCTGGTGCGGGTGATGTCGCCCTATTCGGCTTTTGTCTACAACATTTTGACGATGGGCCTGATTTTCCCCTGGACGTATCTGTGGGCGCCGGGGGCATTGCCGGGGGGCAATTTGTTCTGGGGCATTCTCCTGGCCATGCTGATTGAAATCCCCATCGCCTTTACCTATGTCTGGCTTTCTACCGCCCTGCCCCGCTCCGGGGGGGATTATGTGTTTCAAAGCCGGGTTTTTGGCGGGGGCTGGGCCTTTACGGTGGTCATGTCGGGCTTTGTCATCTGGATTTTGCAGTGGGTGGCCCTGTCCGGCTGGCTGGTTTCGTATTTGGGCTTTGCCCCGCTGTTCCTGGGGCTGGGGGCAACGATGGGCAACGCCAGCCTGTCGAATCTAGGCGTCTGGTTCACCACGGCTAACGGCATTATTACCGTCAGCATTTTAAACGCCCTGCTCTCGCTCATTTTACTGGTCAGCGGCTTCAAAAACTACGTCAAGTTCCAGCACGTGATGTGGTGGGGCACGCTGGTTGCCTTTGCGGTGATGTTTGTAGTGCTCTTCGCCACGCCGCCCGATATTTTTGTCGAGCGGCTCAATGCCTTTGCCGTGGCGTCGGGCGGCGCGGAGAATTTCTACCAAACCGCCGTTGACGCCGTCACCGCCGCCGGGATTGACCTTAATCCACCTTTCAGTCTGGTGGCCACCCTGCTGGTCGCGCCGATTGCCTGGACTTCGCTGCAATGGGCCACCTACTCGGCCCAGCAAAACGGCGAAATCAAAGACGCCCGTTCCTTCAAAAGCCAATCGTTTATCATGGTCGGCTCGCTGGTGCTGACCGGCCTGCTGCTGGCCCTGCTGGCCGCAGGATTAGAACGCGTGGCCGGAACGGAGTTTCTCTACGTGGCCGGGGCCGGCTACTGGTCACTCATCCCCGAAGCGACGGTGAACGGTTTCTATCTGTGGCCCAACATCGTGGCCGTAGCCCTCACCGGCAGCCCGCTGGTAGTGCTGATTATCGGCCTGGGTTATATCCTCAACTCTTTCCAGATTGTTTGCAACTGCTACATCGGCATGACCCGCGTGATGGTCGCTATGTCGCTCGACCGGCTGCTGCCGGCCTGGTTCAGCCAGGTGCATGAAAAGTGGCGCACCCCGCTCAACGCTCACCTGGCCTACTTTATCGCCAGCATCCCGGTGATTTTAGCCTACAACCTGGTACCGGGCTGGGTCGGCCTGACCCTGGGCGTCACCTTTGGCTGTGGCTACGTCTTTGTGGTCACTTGCATTGCCGGAGCGTTATTACCCTACCGGGCCAAAGAGTTGTACGAAGCTTCGCCGGGGGCGCGCTATAAACTGGGCAATACGCCCCTGGTCACGGTGTTGGGGGCCATCGGCGGCATCCTGGGCACACTGATGGTGCTGGCCTTTCTCTTTTCGCCCTCGCTGGGCGTGCTGGGCAACTGGAACTTTGCCGATTTCCCCAGTAATTTGTGGGCGCAGATCATTGCCTTTGCCATCATCGTCGTTTCAGCCGCCTGGTACTGGCTTGCCAAGAGCGCCCAAAAGGCCCGTGGCATCAATGTGGAATATGCCTTCAAGGAGATCCCGCCGGAATGATGGGAGGGGAGACTGGAGGATTGGAAGAACGGAAGATTGGAAGGTTGCTGAATTGTCCAGCCTTCCAACCTTCCAAAGTATAACTCTAATCATCCCCCAATCCTGATCAATTGGGCGTGATCGCACCCGGCCGGAGGTTGTTTCTGACCGTATGAAGACCCTAAAGGTCTTTGAGACCTTTAGGGTCTGGATTCTATCCACATAAGATAAAAGGATTTCTTGATGCAAACTCAAGCGCGGGTGGTCATTATCGGCGGGGGGATTGCCGGGTGCAGTATTGCCTATCACCTGGCTAAAATGGGCTGGACGGACGTGCTGCTGCTGGACAAGGGCGACCTGACCAGCGGTTCGACCTGGCACGCCGCCGGGCTGGTAACGCAGTTCCACACCTCGCCCACGCTGATGCGCATGCGCATCTACAGCGTCAACCTGTACCGCCAGTTGCAGGCCGAAACCGGCCCTTCGGTTGGCTGGCGTGAGGTGGGCAGTCTGCGCCTGGCCTCCAGCCCCGACCACTTCAAATTTTTACAGCGGCAAATCGGCCAGGCCAGAGCATTGGGCATGGAGGT